>JAJQFK010000059.1 GCA_021201175.1 Candidatus Gastranaerophilales bacterium
TTTTAATATTGCAGTATTATAATCTCCTACTTTCTGTGCGCTCTTTGCTTGTTTATACAATGCCATAGCATAAAGCGGACTTATTTTGGATATCTTATTAAAGTTATAGTATGCATTCTCGTAGTCGCCTTTATCATACAATTCAACACCCTGCTTATAATATCTTGGCGAATCTTGCGTAATTTTGTCATTATAAATAAGTACTGCCACTATACAGGGTACAATTACTACTAAAAAACCTAATAAATATTTTAAATACTTCATAACTATTCTTTAACAACTATTCCTAATTAAATATTATACAACAATCACTCTGTTTCTGCCGGTTTCTTTTGCTTCATATAAAGCCTTATCCGCCTTTAAAATAAATTCCTCGGCACTCATTGTTTTATCGTAAGCGCATACTCCTATACTTATTGTAATATTTATATACGGGGTTCCCTTAACCTTTGCGGGTCTTATATCCATTTTAGATTCTTCCATGACTTTTCTAAGTCTTTGACCTACGGTTGAAGCTTCCCGGAGTTTTGTCCGCGGTAAAATTATAAAAAATTCCTCTCCGCCATATCTGCATGCAATATCATATTCACGTATTTCATTTTTTATTATTTCGGAAACTTCTTTCAATACGCAATCTCCCGCTGCATGCCCGTAAGTATCATTTACTTTTTTGAAATAATCTACGTCAAGCATTATACAGCACAGCGGAATATCATGTCTTTTGCTGTTTGATACCTCTTGTTTTAACCTCATTTCAAACTGTCTGCGATTATTCAATCCCGTTAATGCATCAAGAGTCGCATATTTTAACACCTCGGCATAGACATTCGCTCTATGAATTGTTAAACCTGACTGCCTTGTTAGTTGTATTAAATAATCGATATCTTTTTGATTAAGCTTATCAACATTGCTGCTTGCTGCTATTGCACCGAGTATCCCTTCTTCACCGCTTAGCGGAAACACACCCGTTCTTCCATTTTCAGATATTAAATATTCTGTTTTTGCGGATATTTTTTCTAATAACTTGTAAACTCTCGTATCTTTACATAAATTCGGCCATACAAGTTCATATTTGTCATCTTTTTTTATAAATATATATATTAAATGTGATGACATAAACCTATCTATCATTTCTCCTATTATTGGAATTATATATGAAAGTTCATACTGGCTTTCTATTATTTTGGCTATATCTTTCATCGCCTTATAAAAATTTAGACTTACTTCCATTTGTTCGTTCAAAATATAATTAATAAATGCTCCGGATATAAGTTTTGCTGCAACATTTAGTATTAGAAAGAATGATTTATCAAAATTAATATTATTTGTTTCTGCTTTTAAGAATCCTATAACCTCACCGTTTAATGCAAGAGGAAATATAATATTATTTGTTTCGGAGGTTAATTCTTCAATTCGATATAACTCTTTTTCTTCAAAATCATTATCAAATTCTGTTTCATTAAAATAAAACTTCACCCCTTGAGAAAGAGTAAGATTACTATATGTACTGTTTATTCCGGCGGTTTGAGTTTCATCATTTAAATAATCCCAATCAGTAATAAAATCTTTAATAATTACATTATTATTATCAAATAAGATAAATTCCGCTTTTTCTATTTTTAAATATGTTTTAAACAATTTACTTATTTGAGAAATTGTTCTTGCCGGTGAAATTTTTTTAGTTAAAATCCCCGATAATTTATTTAAAAAATCCATATTTTTGTATTGTTGAGTCATTCTTCAATTTCTTTAAATTCTTTTTGTATTGTACACTTTAATTGTTCTGTCATATTAAAATCTTTTTGATTATCAGCAGTAATTTTCCCTTTTTTATAGACTATATCATCAGAAGAAACAGATGTTAAATCAACTCTGTCTTTTAAGTAATCATAACCGCCTTCATTTAATATTCTGCGCTTAATTTCGCCTATGATACCATATACATATTTAGTTTTTTCATCTTTCCCATAATAATCAATAAGCATGGTTGTTTTTTCAAATTCTGCCAGAGCCTCTTTATTCATGTGCATTGACCTTAATAGCAGTGCGAAGTTATAATGTGCTTCAAAACTATCCGGTTTTATATTAATAGCTTTACAATATTCGCTTCCCGCGGAAGAATAATCACCCAGCAAATGGCTGACGAGTGCGAGATTATAAGTATTATCAAAATCATTTTTTAAATATTTTTTAGCCTGAATATACGATTCTCTGGCCTTTTTTAGATAACGAAAAGACAAGAGTCTGTTATCTGCCATATAAACAGCTTTACCTCTATATGCTAATCCCATATTATAATATGCAAGACCTTTATTTACATTTATAGATTTTTTATTATCGTATACAAAGGGAATTTTAATAAACTTTGGATTTGAATTTACTACTTTTCCGTATTCTTGTATAGCACGGTCATAATTAGCCATTTTTTCCGAGAGTATTATTCCTAAATCCATGCGGCAAGCCATATAATTAGGGTTATACTTTAGCGCATTTTCATAAGCATTAACAGCTTCATAATAATTTTCAAAACTGACATAAATATTACCAAGATTACAACTCGCGCCGGAATGCCCCGGATAATGCCTTAAAGCTATCTTGTACATATCTATAGCTTGTTGATACTTAGTTTTTTTGTATGCTTTATCCCCTTTATTTACATAATAGAATCCAATGCATTTATGATACTGTCTTACATAAAAATCATAATAAAAATACAAAGAAGCCATAAATGCTACAATACAAACCGATAAAATAAATTTTGTAATTTTTAATTTCAGCAGTTTTATTATTAAATTCACAAACAAAACCTCAAATTAATATCACTATGTATCAATGTTTGCGGCATATACAGCATTCGTTTCAATGAACTCTCTCCTTGGTTCAACATTGTCGCCCATTAAAACATCAAACAACTGGTCAGCGAGCATTGCATCTTCAATAGTAACTTTTAAAAGAGTTCTGTTTGCAGGATCCATTGTTGTTTCCCAGAGCTGTTGCGGCATCATTTCTCCAAGCCCTTTAAACCTCTGGATTCCAACACCTTTTTTACCTCTTTCCTCAATTATTCTCTGAAGTTCGGTAAAGGAAGAAATAACAAGTTCTTCACTGCCGGTATCGAGATGAAGTGATTTTTCTTCTTCAAATAAGAAATCTCTGATTAACGGGTATGTAGTTTTAATTTTGCCGTATTCCGAGGATTTTATTAAGTTCGGAGTAATCGCAATAGGATCTATGTCTTGCCCCAAATCAATTTTTAAAGCAAATTTACCGGTTTCGGGATTTTGTTTTAAAGACACTTCATAATTTTTTGCTTCGGATATTCCGTAATTTTCTGCATGGTCTTTTACATAATGCTGCAAATATGCGGTTATTTCACTCATTTTTTGCTCGTCATCAAAATCTTCAGGCTTTATATCCGCTCTTACAAGCCCCCTGATTACAACAGAAGGAATAGCATTTATTATAGGACTGTTAAATGAATTATAATACCCCGACATATTTCCTATTAAGGAAACAAGTTCATCATTAGAACAAACTTTATCCTTAGAATTATCGCATAATGACAATCCGGTAGTACCTCTTTCCCTCAAAGTCTTATCAAGTGCTCTGTCATCATAAAGGTATTCGGAAGTCTTTCCGATTGTCAATTTATATAACGGCGGCTGTGCAATATACACATAACCATTATCAATTAACGGTTTTGCATATCTAAAAAAGAAAGTTAACAAAAGTGTTCTGATATGTGCTCCGTCGACATCAGCATCAGTCATAAAAATTATTTTGTGGTAACGAAGCTTGTCTATATTAACATCATCTTCATTCTTACTGATATTTATACCAATAGCCTGTATTAATGACTGAATTTCATTATTACCGTATATTTTATCCAGACGGGCACGTTCAACATTCAGAATTTTACCTCTTAACGGTAAAATTGCCTGAAACATTCTGTTTCTGCCCTGTTTCGCACTTCCTCCTGCAGAATCACCCTCTACAATGTATAATTCACATTTTTCAGGTTCTCTGTTTGAACAATCTGAAAGTTTCCCCGGCAGAGTAGAATTTTCAAGCACCGATTTTCTTCTTGTTAAATCTCTGGCTTTTCTTGCAGCTTCTCTGGCTCTTTGCGCCTGCAATATTTTTTCTATTATAAGTTTTGCACATTTAGGATTAAACTCAAGCCATTCCTGGAATTTTTCTCTTACAACATCATTAACTGCACTCAAGGCTTCGGTATTTCCAAGCTTTTCTTTTGTTTGTCCTTCAAATTGAGGTTCAGAAAGTTTAACACTGACAATAGCGGTTAAGCCTTCTCTTACATCGTCGCCTGTAACGTTTGCATCAGAATCTTTTAATAAATTATTTTTTCTTGCATAATCATTAAGTACACGAGTTATTGCATTTCTAAATCCGGTCAAATGAGTTCCGCCCTGATGGGTATTAATATTATTTGCAAAACTTAAAACTGATTCATTATATGCATCAGTATATTGAAGTGCTATTTCAACAGCAATTCCGTCAACTGTTTTATCCATATAAACCGGTTTTTCAAACATGACATTTTTATTTTTATTTAAAAATTCCACATAACTCCCGATTCCGCCTTCATAGTAGAACGTTTCTTCATTTTCTGTTTTTGCATCAATAAAAGTAATTTTAAGACCTTTATTTAAAAATGCCATTTCTCTCAGCCTATTAGAAATAACATCTCTATCCATAACCGTTGTTTCTTTAAAAATTTCGGGATCAGGCCAAAAAGTAGATTTAGTACCTGTTTTTTCAGTTTCACGAATTTTTTCAACAGGACCTGTCGGTTCTCCTCTCATATATTCCTGTCTGTGAATAAAACCGTTTCTGGCTACTTCAACTATCATTTTTTCAGAAAGTGCATTTACAACAGAAGCCCCAACACCATGCAGACCTCCGGACACTTTATATCCGCCGTCGCCAAATTTCCCGCCGGCATGGAGAACTGTATGTACAATTTCTAAAGCGGACTTTCCTGTTTCCGGTTTTATATCAACCGGAATGCCCCTTCCGTCATCCTCCACGGTAACGCTTTCATCTTTATTTATTGTAACTTTAATATGTTTGCAATAACCGGCAAGAGATTCATCAATAGAGTTATCCACAATTTCATAAACACAATGATGAAGCCCTCTTTGGCTTGTTGACCCTATATACATTCCGGGTCTTAATCTTACTGCTTCTAACCCTTCTAAAACTCTAATATTACTGGCATCATAAGTATTTGTCTGCTCTGTCGTCATATTCTAACCCCAATCTACTGTATTATAATTATATTACTACAAAAAGAAATATCTGCCAATTTATTTAATCTTTTGTTATATAATAACCTGTATGAAAAATTTTATTATTAAAACATTAGGATGTAAAACAAATCAGGTAGAATCTGCATTAATCGCAGAATTATTGATTAATGCAGGATTTTGCGAAACTGATATTATATCAAATGCCGATTATTATATTTTAAATTCTTGTTCTGTAACTCATATTGCAGATAGTAAAAATTTTTCGTATCTAAGACATTCAAAAAGAGAAAATCCTAAAATAATAAATGTTGTGACCGGTTGTATGGCGCAATTAGAAAAGGAAAATCTGCTAAAATCGGATGAAATTGATGTTGTAATTGGAAACAATGAAAAGAATGATATAGTAAAAATTTTAGAAAATAATGAAAAATATAATGTTTCTGATATTTTTTCACATGATAAGTTCAGGTATAATAAATTAAATCAGACAAACAGAACAAGAGCGTCCGTAAAAATACAAGACGGCTGCAATAACAGGTGTACTTATTGTACAATCCCTTTTGCGCGGGGAAAAAATCGCTCTAATCCCGTTGAAAATATTGAAGAACAAATAAATTTATTTGCAAAAGAAGGATTTTATGAAACAGTATTAACCGGAATACACATAGGTCAATGGGGGCTGGACTTTAATCCGCAGCAAAATTTTCAAAATTTATTGGAAAAAATCGAAGATACAAATATATACAGATACCGGCTCGGTTCTTTAGATCCTCTGGAATTAAGCGATGGTTTTATAGATTTTTTATCAGTATCAAAGAAATTTTGTCCTCATTTCCATCTTTCGCTGCAATCAGTATGTAATAATACTTTAAAGAGAATGAACAGATATTATACAGAAGAACATATAAAACATCTTGTTGAATACATAAATTCAAAATTTGAAAATGCATTTATCGGCTGTGATATTATTGTCGGATTCCCGGGGGAAACAATACAGGATTTTGATACCACATTAGAAAATCTTACGGAATTAAAGCTTTCTAAAATCCATACATTTCCTTATTCAAGACGGAAAGGAACAATTGCGGATAAAATGCCGAATCAAATTGATAATTTGGAAAAGAAACAACGAGCAGCTATTATTCAAAAGTTATCAGACAAAAAAAATTATGAATTTAAAAAATCAAACATGGGCTGTATAAAAGAAATAATAATTGAAAAGAGCAGGGATAAAAAAACCGGCTTATTAAAAGGGGTGAGCGAAAATTATATTAACGTATTAATTGACGCTCCTGATAAATACAAAGATACACTTCAAAAAGTTATACTTCGCGGCTTTTCTGAAAATAATGATAAACTTATCGGAGAGTTATATTTTCCCGAAAACCAAAATGCTTGCAATTAAAGGATTTGAACGCTCATATAAAGAATATATTAAAAAAACGGGAATTTCGATTTTTTGATTTATAATAAAATCGGAAGTTTTGAGATAATAAAAAAAGAGGCATAACAGATGAACACAGTATTAACACCTATAGATGAATATTTAAACAAGTTAGAAGCTGCTGATAGCAAAGTTAAAAATGAAATAGAAAATGAACTTGTAAATATAGGTAAAGATGCAGTTCCTTCACTTGTAGATTCTTTACAAGTTGTAAAAGGAAAAACCAGAGGGATTGTTGCTATGGTTCTTATAAGAATCGGAGAGTCTGCTATTGATTGTTTGACAGAAGCGGCTAAAACTAACAGCGATTTTGAATGGATTGCAAATTATTTGATTACGGAAATTAAAGGCGGAGCTGCTGCTTAAAAAATAAATTTAAATCATAAAAGACCGATGTATATTATATATCGGTCTTTTATTATATAATCTAAAAATATACTAATACTGGAATCTTTAATATAATTCAGGTATAATTTTAAAAATTATTGAAACAGGTAAAATATGAAAGGTCATTTATTTATAATATCCGGTTGTTCCGGAGTCGGGAAGGGAACATTACTAAAATTATTTTTAGAAAATCACCCTGAAATAAAATTATCAATATCAGCAACTACCAGAAACCCCAGAGAAGGTGAAATCGACGGGATAAATTACTTTTTTATATCAAAAGAGGAATTTGAAAAAGCTGCCCAAAACGGGGAATTTTTGGAGTGGGCGGAATTTAGCGGAAACTACTACGGTACAAAGAAAAATTATATAGAAAAAACTTTAGCTAAGGGAATTGATATAATATTAGAAATAGAAGTCAAAGGGGCAAATCAGGTTAAATCCAAAATGCCGGATGCTGTTACAATTTTTATTATGCCTCCTTCAATAAATACTCTTGAAACAAGACTCCGCGGCAGACACACGGAAGATGAATCCGCCATTCAGCTGCGCTTAAAAGAAGCCGAAAGAGAAATAGAAGCCGGTAAAAAATTTGACTATATTGTTGTGAATGATAACTTAGAAACGGCACTCAATAATCTGGAGAAAATTTTTAATTCAAAGGCATGGGGAAAACAGTAAATGCTTAACGGGAAAAAAATTTTAATAGGAATAACCGGCGCAATAGCAGCATATAAAATTTGTGAACTAATTAGGCTTTTTAAGAAAAACGGAGCTGATGTTAAGGTTACGGTTACTCCTAATGCGCTTAATTTTGTGACTAAAACAACATTGGAATCTTTAAGCAATAATCCATTAAATATTGATTCTTTTAAAATTGAAGAATATAAGCCTGAACATATAGCTTTAACTGAGGCTGATGTATTTATTATTGCGCCTGCAAGCGCCAATACTATCGGGAAAATTACACATGGAATTTGTGATAATTTATTAACGAGTACATATTGCGCATTTAAAAATCAGGTTATTATAGCGCCGAGCATGAACACAAATATGTGGGAAAATCCTGCCGTACAACAAAATATAAACGAACTAAAAAACAGAGGGAATATAATTATTGAACCGGAAACGGGATTCCTTGCATGCGGTTGTGAAGGCAAAGGAAGGCTTTGCGATATAAATACCATTTTTGAAACTGTAAGAAATTATCTTATTCCGGAACAATTTTTAAAGGATAAAAAAATTGTGGTAACTGCCGGCGGAACAAAAGAGGATATAGATTCAGTCAGATACATCGGAAACTACAGTTCGGGGAAGATGGGTATTGCCCTTGCTGACAGTGCATACCGGCATGGAGCACAGGTGGTTTTAATTACTTGTTCCGATACAGAGAAAAAAAATTATAATGTTATAAATGTTAAAACAGCTCTTGAAATGCAAAGTATAGTAAAGCAAGAATTTGAAGATGCATATTCACTGATTATGGCAGCAGCAGTCAGTGATTACAGAGTTAAAAACAAATCCGAACAAAAAATAAAAAAGGACGGAAATACTTTAACTCTTGAACTTATTGAAAATCCTGATATCCTGAAAGAAATATCAACATTAAAAAGAAAAAATCAAATAGTTACCGGATTTTGTGCAGAGAGTGAAAATTTGATTGAAAACGCTAAAATAAAAATCGAAAAAAAACATTGTGATTTCATCTGTGCAAATGATATTTCAAAAAAAGATATCGGATTCTCGTCAAATTATAATGAATTGTATATAATAAATAAAGAATATCAAATTTATCATATAGAAAAAACAGATAAAAAAACAGCAGCAGACAAAATACTGGAATATATTTATGGAAAAAATAAATAAAATAATAAAAAAAATTGAAGAATTTGCCCCGTTATCAACAGCACAAAAATGGGATAATTCAGGCTGGCAGATAAACTTAGGAATAGAAAAAATTAATAAAATTTTGCTTGCTTTAGATGTTACTTCCGCAACAGTTGATGAAGCAATTGAAAAAAAGTGTGATTTAATATTATCACATCACCCCGTATTTTTTACCGGAATAAAGGTGATTGATTCTCCTTATATTATTAAAGCAATTCAAAACAAAATACAAATATATTCAGCACACACAAATTTAGATATAGCGCAGGGCGGGGTAAGCGAGTATCTTGCACAAAAGTGCGGTTTTACTGATTTAGATACCGCATTTGAATTTATAAAATACAAGCAGTTTGATAAAGAAAAAAATTTTTCAAAACTTGTAGGAACTTTAAAGACAATTTTTAGTCTGCCGAGTATAAGAGTTGTAAACAGCCGGCGTAAAACTTATAAATCCATTGCATTTTGTTCCGGAAGCGGCGCAGAATATATTCAGGACTTGGAAAAAATAGGTATTGATGTTTTTATAAC
>JAJQFK010000037.1 GCA_021201175.1 Candidatus Gastranaerophilales bacterium
GCATAATTATATGCTGTTACATTTATTTTTAAATATTTTATTGATTCTTCAAGTTCTTCATATTGTTTATCGGAAAGTTTTTCTTTATATTTTTCAAAATATAGTGCGGCATGTACATCTTTATCTTTTATAAATTCTTTTATGAGAGAATAGTAAAACTCCGATTCAAACATTTTTTTTCTTGAATTATATGTTTTCTTTTCCCAGTGTTCTTTTTCCTCCATTAAAGAAAGAACTGTTAATCCGTTTTTAAAAGAAGTACTAATAATTGAATCATTATTTTTGTATAAAACAGCACGTTTTATTGCGGATTTTAGTGCATTTTCATAAACACTTGTTTCCCATTGCTGCATTTGTTCATTTTCATAAAGCTGCATTTGCTTTTCTATTGCAGCTCTTTTATCTTTTTTGATATTATACGCAATTTGTTTTGCTTCATTTGATTCAAAATGCATTTGCGCAATCTGGGTATTTATAAAATCCTCAAGTTCACTGCTATATTCCTTTGTTTTATTCTCCGCTTCTTTTCCCTTTAATGAGAAGAATCCCTTTTCTGAAAATAATAGTGTATTTTCCCATTCATCTATATAATTACTTAATTCAAGAATTTTAATTTTATCCTTTATGCAATTATTTTGATTAGTCAAACTATCCTTTTGATTAACAGGAATTTTTCTCAATGAAAAACTGCCGGAATTTAATATATTTTCTTCCATTTTTTCTCCTTCAAATTTATGAGCCGATTTTGCTAATTCCGAGTTTTGCCGCGTTTGAAAACGCATTTACTAGGGAATTTCTAAACGCATTATTAACTTTATAAGAATTTAAAGATGCTTGATAATAATAATTTTGAGCCTTTTCAAGATACGAATCAGAACTTTTATTTGCACTTTTAATTATTTTTAAAGCGTCTAATTCTCCTTCTTTTTTTTCATCTTCGAGCGCATATTGAGAAGTTGCGGAGGATAATGCAATATTCCCCGCCGCTATGGATTGCTTTGTATCAGCCATATTTAATATTGCTTTTAGCCTTGTCCGTCTTGCGTCTTCTATTCCTTCTTGTCTTTCGGAAGCAGCTTCTGCCTCTGCTTGTTTTGCTTGTTGTAGAATTAAATTCGTTTGATATTGACCTTCTTTTTTAGTTGTCGTCGCCTCATATACTTCATTTACTGTTAATGCAATGTTTACTACAGTTGAAGCTATATCTGCTATTTGTGCTGTATCTTCAACGCACATTCTTTCCCCTTTCTTTTTCCCAATTTATAAAAAAATTCAAACCCATCTTTTAGCTGCATTTTTGCCGGATGTGGATTGTCAAATTTAAATCCCAGTTTTAATAGCCATTTTCGGGCTTCTTTATTTGATTTGTATATGTAATTATATAAGATACTGTATTTGAACTCCGCCTGATATATTTGCTCTGAAAGAGTTTTCATAAGTTTTAATTTGTTCAAATCCGCGAATCGGCTTGTTAATAACCAAACACAGCCTATATGCGGGAAATCGGGAAATATACCGCTGATGCCGCCCATTGCTATAGGTACTGTTTGGTTTAAATCATTTATGCCGTATAAAATCAAAAATTCTTTATTTTTAAGTTCAGAAATTGTTTTTTGCTGCCAGGATTCTCCATATACAGCTTTTAATTCCTGCATATCTTCTTCTCTAATATGTTCTAATATATAAATTATTTCATTTATATCTGTATATTTTTTAACCATTGCTATCTGCCACCGTTACATCTAATGAAATTGAATTTATCGTCAACGGAAAAGGATATATCTGCTTTAAATGAACCGTTGCTTCTTTTGTATAATTAGAAAATGAAAATATATCCACATCGCCGGAATATAAATAATCAGGATTATTAGCACCGGCAATACTAATAGGATTTTGTACAATATCGCCGTCTGTTCCGACAACAAAAAAATCCTCCCTTGACTTGTTTACGTTTACAGTAATAGAATTTACAATTTTCAACATACCTTGAGTAGATTCTCCTTCAAGATTTAAAGTTTCAACTTCAAATTCATAAGGGATTCCAACAACTAATTTAGAAACCGGATAATCAAGCTCAATTTTTCCTTCAGTAACTGTAAGATTTTCTATAACATAACCATCTGCTAATGCAGTTATTACTTCGCCCTCCAAATGTTCCAAGCCGCTGAAAATACTTGCTTCGGAACCTTCATAGGTCAAAGAGCTATCGAGGAATATACCGCTGCTTGTTTCGTCAACATATCTTGATGCCATTCTTTCGATATATCTTTTTGTTTCTCCGTTTATTTCGCGTTTCACAATAAAATACACAGCATCTTCAACCCCTTCCCTTATAACCGCAACAGATTCAAATTCTCCTTTTGTTTCATGCCTGTGCCAGCCGGCTATCTGCTGTTGTTTATCATAAGTAAGGGCATTTACCGTTCCGTCGGACATTACACACCACAATATTCTGTTGGGTTCTTTTGAATATGCCATATCTACAATTTGTTTCCCTTCAAAAAGATGATTAGCAAATATAGATAGTTCGGTACCGTCATAACTGTCAGAAACATAAGTATATCCTAAATCTCTGACAACAGCCCCGCTTGATTGAACAAAAAGTATCATGTTTCCGGATACAACAGGTTGTATATTTGAACAGCCGTAAAAACTTTGCGGTGAAGCTACAAGTGAGGAGGAAGCACTAAAAGCGCCGTCTGAACCGTTTAATTTCCATTCTCCTCCGGATGTTAACAAAATCAAATCATTTAAAGCAATTATATGCCTTATTTCATTTACTTCTCTTTCGGATAATGTAATATCAATTGAATCAGTCGCCGCCAGTGGTCTTGATATATTGAAATTATTATTTGTCGATGTTTGGGAAGCTACTAGCTGCTGCGGACCGTTTTTTAAGCAGCCAAATACTTTTCGCTGTTGAAAATAGTTCACGCATGCCGGATTATTATCATCTTCAAACGGATTTGTATATATAGGCGCCGTTGAGCTTAAATCAGGTTCTATTTTATCATCCTTAAAAGTTGTTGATGTTGTTGCGCCAACAAATCCATATACTCCGTTAACATCTCTATATATGTTATATTCCGCCGCTCCATCTACCGCGGAGAAAGAAATCGTGATATATTCTGTTGTTCCCCAATAGGATTCTAATTCTCCGGTTACAGAAACGACCTCCGAACGATTACTTTCTTCATAAGTATTTTCTTTAACTGCCGTAACTACATATTCATAAGTAGTTGTATGTTCAGACCCGCCTGTCCAAACTGCGGATACGTTTTCCGGCGCTGATATTTGCGGTTGAAAATCTATATCTGTTAATTCCCAATCATAATGTGATAATCTTGAAAGTTCACATGGGGCATAATTGTTGTGGCACAAGGTTAAAACATCCGCATTTTGTGCATATTTTAAATCAAACAAATCATCTGTTTCAAACGGTGTTGTTATTTCTACCGGTATATCTTCATCAGAATCTTCATCATATTCGGTAATTTGTCCGCCGTCTTTTATAAATCGGGCATAATATTCACCGAGTTCAATTATATAAGTCTGTTCGGTATTAAATGAAAATGGCAGTAATCTGGATTTGGATTCAGAATCTTTTACTTCGCATATAAATTCTAAGCCGGCTCTGTTACTTATACACCCTTCCGCCTTGACAAAACCGTTTTTCAATGTTTTAAGTCCTGCTTCATATTTGGCTAAATCATTTCTTGAATATAAGGCAGGACTTAATTCCCCGCCGGTAAAAGATTTTTGTGTATATCTTGACATTATTTTTCCTTTTCTATCGCTCATCTAACCAACTGCAAGTTTCAGAACTTGCGCTATAACCTTCTGAAGCATTTATTGCTTTGGCTTTTGCCAGAATTGAAGTATAAACATTGAAACAATCCATTTGTATACTTCTATTTCCCGTTATTGAAGGGGCTGCAAGAAACGCAAGATACCAACAAAATGCCATTACAAATTCTGATGAAAAAAATGTTTCATTTTCTATTGATTTTGTATATCGAATTACAACAGGAGTTATATTCGTATTTATTACCTTATTTCCGGAGGAAGAAGCTGCAACTTCAAATTCAATTATATTTAACTGTGTATAAGGTACTATTTCACGTACAAACACGCAATCATTCGGATAATCATATTCATATAAGTATTTTGGATTTTGCGGAATATCCCCCGTTAATGAAAGTTCTCTGTAGGAACTTGCAAAATTCCAATCAAAATCTTTTAACACCTGTTCTCTTGCGCTATCATAAAATTCATTTAATACCAGAGTATTTTTATCTGTCTGGTTTGTATTTTGAATACTAACACTTACTCTTAAATTTTTGAGCGCCATATTATATATTTTTGCTTTTGTATAATTCATTTTATCTCTCCCGAATTAAAAAAAGATATCCGGCGGATTCACCGGATATCAATAATGTTTTAGGTATAAGTATTAACTACGCATTATGGAAACTTTCCTGAATACCATCTGCAAGCCCTGCAAGAATTTGCCCCTGTGTCGGTTCTGTACCGGTTACGGTATAGTATAAACGCATATAACCAAGATTCCCTTTAGGTAAAAACTTAACGGGCAACACAGTTCCTTCTGTTAAATCCTCTAACAATACGGTATGTTCTAATAAGGTTACAGGTGTTGTAAAATCTTCATCTTCGGATGTCTGAATTTGAATTGTTAAACTTGTGAGCGAATCAAAACTCTCTGTAATTTGAATATAAAGTTCAACCGGAGTACCAAAGGAAACTTCTCTTGCTCCTAAATCCAATATATTTTCAGAAGCACATGTTCCGGTTATTGACTGATAATTTGAAAATATACTCTGTTCATCTAATATCATATTTTTCCCCTTTCTAAGATACTAATGTTTCTTCATTTGTAATTTGTTCACATTCACGAATAGGAATATTTTTATAATGAAGAATACTTTCATCTAAATATTCTTTGAATGTAAAGTTTACATTTGTTTTGGATTTTAATTGTGCTTCAAAATACATTAATACAGTCGAATTACAATAAATACAAGTTCTTCCTCCGGCTTTAGCATATCTTCTGATTTTGTAATATGCTTCATTTAGTAATTCTTCAATATCTACAGCATCAGAATCAGCGAGATTGGAAATACTAATATTTGCGATACGGCAAGTAGAACGCCAATCTCTAACGGATAAACCTACATCCATTTTGAAATGGTCTTGATATACTTTTCTCTTGCCGCCGCTTGTACTTGTTTCCGTGAGAACACCGTCATCTTTATGCTGCACTCCGGCTTGTGAGCCTTGCGGATATAATAAAGAAGTATGCAAATCGCCCCAGGTTATAAACCAAATTGAAGTATTATCATCTCCGGTTCCGCCCGCGTCTATTATATTTGAGCCTATTTTCTTTGTGTCGGTTGATTTCTTTGAATATCTTACTGTTAAACCGTCAAACGCCGCTGCATTTTCCTTTATACTTCCATAGAAAATTGTTTCCTGCAATTTTTGATTCATTGCTTCTATAAATGCTGAAGATTCAGATAATCTAAATAATTTTGGATTTTCACATTTTTCAACAAGGTCTACATCAACAATCGAATATGTTTCTAACATGCCGGTTACATCTTTAACTTGCTCCGTTGTCGATTTTGATGAAGGAACAAATCCGTATAAAGTTCTGAATACGGCAGACGGCAACCCTGTCCTTACTGTTGTTATATGATTAGTTCCGTCATTACATTGCAGTGCATTCGCATCCTGCAATAATTCATTTGTTTCTGACATCATTTCAATAATTTCTGCAGCAGTTTTACCATTTTCGGTTCTTTTAAATTTATCTGCAAGTGTTAAATATTTTGCACCTATTGTAGCCATTTTTTTCCTTTCTTTTTTTCATACTACTTATTGCATTGTAGGGAATAAAATATCTTCCCTGCTTTCTTTCGGAACTGCCGGCATATTTGCGCTGTGAATTACATCGTTCTGCATTTGTCTGCCGATATTGTAAAACATTTTTACAATTTTAGGATGACAATTTAATCCCGCTTGATTAAGAAGTGTCTGTACATCATCGTCAGCAAATTCTGTATACGCTATATTAGCAGTTCTTAGTGTTTTTGCTAAACCGGCTCCGCCCATTTCAAAGTCATTAACAAGATTGTGCCTGTAATTTTCAATTTTTTGTCTTTGTTGTTCCGCCATAGTTTTTGAGAAATTGCTGCTCATCTGCTGTGTTAGCTTCACTGCCATAGACATTAATTCATTGGCACTTTTTTGTGACAAATTGTATTTACCTGCCAGTTCGTTAAACTCATTTAATAAATCTTCGTTATAGCAATAGTTTTCAGGCAATTCTACATCTGAATAATCATATTTTTCAGGTTTCCCGAAATAACTTTCTGTATCATTTTCATCAGGTTGAGGTGCAGGCGTTTTATCATACGCATTAACTCCCAACCCAGCATTTTTAATTAATTCTAAATTTTCTTCTGTCATTTTTTTCCCTTTCTTTATACTAATCCTAATCTTGACAATAAATCACTTCCGTAAGAGTCTGTTCCTCCTAAATTTTTAATAATTTCAGACCCTTCTTTTATTTGTTCCATTGCCTGTTTTTGACTTTGAGCTTCTTCATTTTTTTGTTTCAATTTTTCAGCCTGTTTTGTCGGAATTATTTGTTCAGGTGAAATATTTGCAAATTCCGCATAATCATCAATTATTTTATTGGCATTCAGTTTATTGCGTAACGACGGTTCAAGCGCCTGTGCAAGGTTAATAGTGAAAGTTGTAAATCTTTCCATTGCAGAAATTTTTACTGCTTTTTGTGCCTGCGCAAGTGTGGAAACAAATTCAATGTCCATATTTGCACCCATTATTTCTGCCGGTGCTTCCGGCAAAATATTTAAATTTATACATTCCTGAAAAACCCAATCTATTACATAGTTAAGTCCATTGTGAATTTGCTGTAGCAATGGTGATAGAAGCACCATTTTTTCTTCCTTTAATTCATTAACTTCCGTGGCTGTTCTTGTTCTTTCTGCCGTATTCAAAATCATTGAAAATAAATCATTATAAAATATTTCTTTGATTGATTCTTTTAACTTTTCTATAATTGAATCAACTTCCAGAACTCTCGGATTAACTTCATAAATAGGAGAAAGTCCCCGCCCGTTTTCATCTTCTTCAATAAAAGCAGCCGGCGCATCTATCATTTTTTTATTTTTTAGACTTGCAGGTCCTTTATAAGTAGGACTTATCATTTTTTTTACAGCTTTACCCTCGTCTATTACCATACTCATTAGCTGTTTTACGTCCGGTAAAGCATTAATTCCGGGGCATTCAGAAGGGTAAACATCTTCTCCGTTAACTTCCGATTCAAAAACAGCATAGGGAAATTTATCAAAACCGCTTTTAGACAAAAATTTATTTTCTTCTGAATTTGCTTCATAGTAAACGGAAATAAACTCTTTATCCTCTGCCCATACTGAATTTGGCATAAAATTTTTATTCGGTTCCACAAAATGAACAATCTCATACAACTCTTCAAATCGCCCTGATTTAACGGCATTTATAACTTCTCTTGATACATTATTTTCTCCGAATTTATCATAAATATTTTTTGCCGTATCCATATAAACACGACAAATTGTATCAATTTCGCCCTTATAGTTTTTAGCTATTCTGTACGAACCTATCGGCAAAAGCTGACATCTCAATATCGAAGCTTCATCAGAAAGCATTGAAAATACAGAAATTCCGAAAACTCCGAGCTGCTTATAAACAGACGGCAAAATTCTATACAAATTCGACGAATTGAAAATATCCCGAAAAAGATTTTCTACCTCCGAGCACCAAATTTTAATTTCATAACTTGATTCTTGCCTGTAATTTTTCACTTTTACTTTAAACCAATTTGTTGCAGGACTTGTTGCGCCGGACATCATGCCGGAAGAAAAATTTCTGACAGCAACAAGCGGAGTTGAATCTTTAATTTTCTTATTTTTTACCGGCTGTTTATTTACATTACGAGCCAAAAAGCGGACAGAACGGGGGAGGAAATAATCCGCAAGTTCTTGCCAATCGGCTTTTATAGCATTATAAGCTATATCCAGTTCCGCCCTTCTGGAATTAAAATATTTTTTTGAATATTCAGTTTTTTCCATTCTATTCTCCCAGTAATTTTTTCTTAGAAGTTTGAATTTCGTCCTCAACACCATTGTTAGATGTTTTTAAATTTTCACTGACCAATTTACCTGCATTGGTACGAGTTTGAGCGCTGGCCTTTTGAACGGAAGCATCGGCTTGTGTTGCATTTTCTATTACTTCCGTTTCAGATGCATCTGTTTGAATCGTTGTTATTTTTTTTGATAAGCACATAACTTTTTCCCTTTCTTTCTTAACTGTAGTGATTTGCTTTCAATATATTGCAATTTTACTAACCCAAAAGTATTAGTAAAATTATATTTTGTGTTATATATTCCCCCTCTATTTTCCCAAAAGACTTATAAATTCCCCATTGTAGATTACCTTACAAACGTGTAACCTAATAGACCAAGTGTATTATTTACTTTGGATGATAACAGGATTATCATTAAATTATGGATAAATTATTTGCTGCTTTACTAATATTTTCACTAATTTTGAACGGGTTTCTTTCTTTTTCTGTATATAAATTAAGCCATACGGAAAAAACAACCGAACCTGCAAAGCAAGAACAACCTCTGCCTGTTGTCAGCCTCATAGAACAAAATGAAAAAATATGTATTGATAATGCCCAAAATGCGGCTGATGTCAGAAATTGTGTCTATACTGCAACTGATGAATGGTTCAACGAAATTAATAAATATCTTGAACTTTTAAAAACAGCGGCGACTCCCGAACAATTTAAACTTATTCAGGACAGCCAAAAGTTGTGGGTTGAACAAAGTGATAAAGATAACAAAATAATTAATGAATTCGTTTTTAACCATGGCGGAACAATGTACTTTGACCTCGCGGCAAGTGATTATGAAGAAATTGTTGAAACCCGCGCAAAATTCCTTAAATGGATTTATGATGTACATACCGATAATCTTCATAACAATTCTGATTAATCCGGTTCGTTTTGTTGATTATAATAGTAGTCATCTACATATTTTTCTAAAGTATCTAGTCTGTTATTCCACCCGTTTCTGAATCTTTCTTTATTGGGTTTTACCTTGATAACATCATCATAAAATTTTCTGCGATTTTCTATAAACTTATATACATCATTATCCGAACGATTGAGTACTGCTTTTACTTCTGACGGTTTACTGTTAATATACATATCGAAATAAGCCAAATCTAATGGCGGTTCCAGTTTCTCAGCCCCTGACGGTTTCCAAAAATATTTATAATAGATTTGAACTGCTTCTTCAATTTTTATATTTTTTACACTTTTTATCGGAAGTCCATTTTCTTTTCGATATATGTTATATAT
>JAJQFK010000247.1:0-6573 GCA_021201175.1 Candidatus Gastranaerophilales bacterium
TTATAATTCAGAATCCAAAATAAAATTTTTGACTGATTATGATTCTTTAGTTCCGATGGATAAATATCTCAAATCAAAAAAATCCGGCAAATACGGAATTATAGATAAAACAGGGAATGTAATTTTGCCTCCTGTTTTTCAAAAAATCGGTATCTTTCACAGAGAAAATGACGAATACATAACCGGAAAAATTGACGGTAAATATAAAGTATTCTACAACACAGGTAAATTAATACCGGAAGAAGAACTATACTCAATAGCGGCAGCCCAAAATCCGACAGAATCATATTTAGGAAGATTAGCACCTTCTTTCTTGCTTGCCAGAGATATAAAACCTGAATTTATAAAACTAAGACAGGAAAATACAACAGTATACAAAAAATATGATAAACCTCAACAAGACGAAAAAATGGTTTATGAGATACAAGAGATGGAAGTTCCGGGCATGGTAAAAACAGCCCATGTTCAAAAGGTTAATGATTCCGTAAATACAGAAATATCTGTTGAAAAAAGTACTATTACAATAGACAACAAAGAGTACTATCTTGTTAATTTTAACGGTAAATTCGGAGTTGAGAACAGTAAGAATGAAACAATTTTAATCCCTGAATTTGACAGTTTAACGCTAAAAAAACCTTGTGAGCATTTTAATAAGCCCTTGTTCCTTGTTCAAAAAGGCAATAATTATTCAATATACGATTTAAAAGGAAATCTTCTTGCACAGCAAACAGGAAATAAAATTAACCTGTATAATGCCGGAAGGCACTATGAATATTCTACCGCAACAGGTATAATCACTCAAAATGATAAAGAAACCGCAGTCGTAACAAAAAGTATAGAAGGTTACAAAATGGAGAAAAAAGCGTTTTCACCATTTTTAACACATAAAGTAAACGAAATTTTAATAACTATATTAAATATGATAAATTAACAATTATCCCCTCTTTATTAAAAGAGGGGAATTTTTTAGTTTTATAAACAATATTTGACTTGCGTGCAAAATATTCTCTGATAATCTGATACATGTTTATTATATAATTAGAGCAGGGAGAAAAGAATATGTTAATAGTGATGGAAAGCCGCGCAACGGAAGAACAAACCGAAAAAGTAATAAAATTTATAAAACAAAAAGGGTTTGATGCTCATGTATCAAAAGGAGAAGATCATACAGTTATAGGGGCTGTAGGAAGAAAAGTAATTGATAAAAGAGATATAGAACTTTTATCAGGTGTAAAGGAAGTAATAAGAATTACATCTCCATATAAACTTGTAAGCAGGGTATTCAAGCCGGAAGATACTATAATTGAACTAAAAGGAGTAAAAATTGGCGGCGGCAATACTGCAATGATAGCGGGTCCCTGCAGTGTAGAATCATACGAACAGGTAGATTCAACCGCAAAAAAACTTGCAGGATACGGAGTTAAAATACTAAGGGGCGGTGCTTTTAAACCAAGAACTTCTCCTTATGCTTTTCAGGGATTAGGAGAAGAAGGCTTAAAAATTTTACGTGAAGTCGCAGATAAATATGACATGCTTGTAACCTCTGAAGTTATGGAAGTATCACAAATTCCTATGTTTTTAAAATATGTAGACATATTGCAGGTTGGAGCAAGAAACATGCAGAATTTTAACTTGTTAAAAAGTTTAGGAGAGATAAGAAAACCCGTACTGCTCAAAAGAGGGCTTAGCGCCATGATTGAAGAATTACTTATGTCAGCAGAATATATAATGGCAGGCGGTAACCGGGAAGTAATATTGTGCGAGCGAGGAATCAGAACATTTGAACACATTACAAGAAATACTCTTGATTTGTCCGCTATTCCCGTAATACAAAAAATCAGTCATCTTCCGATAGTTGTTGACCCGAGCCATGCAACAGGCTTGCGGGATAAGGTAGCGCCAATGTCTAAAGCGGCAATTGCTGCCGGCGCTGACGGGCTTATTATAGAAGTTCATAATTCGCCTGATACCGCACTGTGCGACGGGGCACAATCTTTATATCCCGAACAATTCGCTGAATTATATGAAGAACTAAAAGCACTCGCAGTAGTCTTAAAAAAGAAAATATGTTAAACTCCAAGTACCGGCAAAGAGTCGAACTCACCTATAATTTTTGTGTTAAACTCCGGATTCATGGCAGTTTGTCTTGCAAGAAAAGCACCAAGGATTGCTTCAAGCTGGGCAACTGGCAGCATATTAACCGGTAAATCCCGCATATTATATTTAATACGTAAAATATCCTGCAAAGACTTGCAATCCATCGGGGTGCGTTCCCGATAAGCGGAACCTCCGCCCATAAAATTTTTAATATTATCAATATCATACCTAAAAATATCGATACCTTTATCATTAAGTTCTTTAAAATATTCACTGCCTCTTGAAGCAAATCTGTTTGTCCAGCCGTCACGGTTAATCATTTTTTTATCAAAATTTACAATATCGTACGTTCTTGAATTATATTTCCATTTGCTGCTCAACATAACTTCATTTTCAGGAACAGAAACTAGAATTACTGCATTTTCTTTTCCGGCGAAATTATTTAAAAAATATTTAACATCATTCATTGAAAATAACTTATTAAGCATAATTACTTTCGCATTCAAATCAATCAGCGCAACAGCAGACTCGGTTGTACTAATTCCGCCCAGCGATATACCTACAAATGAAACTTTTAAATTTTTATTTTTTATAATATCCATGAATAACGTATCAATTTATTTTATGCTACTATTATATTGCAGGTTAAAATATTAATCAAATAAGTAATTTGGAGATGAGATATGTTTACGGTAGAAAAAGAAGAACTTATAAAAAGGTTGGATACCCTTTGTAAGCCTTCAGTGCTGGTTATCGGAGATATGGCAATAGATGAAATGATATACGGCACAACCGACCGTATGAGCCGAGAAGCTCCGGTATTAATATTAAGGCACTACAATACAAAAATTATACTTGGCGCCGCTTCTAATGCCGCAAATAATATTTCCGCACTAAACGGAGGTAAAGTCAGTGTTATCGGTGTTTACGGAAATGATTATTATGCTTCCATTCTTTTAAACGCATTTAAACAATCAGGTATTAATACAGAATACATGGTATGTGACGAAGATAGAGCAACTACGGTAAAAACAAGAATATCCGGTTCTTGTTCACAATCCGTCACACAGCAAATTGTGCGTGTAGACAGGGAAACTATTGAGAGACTATCACCGGCAACAGAAGAAAAAATTATAGCACAAATGGAAAAAGCAATTCCGAAACACGATGCAGTTATTTTATCCGATTATAATATAGGACTTTTAACTGATAACGTTATAAATAAAGCTATAGAACTGTGTAAAAAGTATAATAAAATAATAGTTGTCGATTCACAAAAAGATTTAGACAGGTTCCACGGGGTTACATCAATGACTCCGAATCAGCCGGATACAGAAAAATTCGTCGGATTCTTCATAAAAGATAAAGAATCTCTTGAAAAAGCAGGCAGGGAAATGCTTCAAAAAACCGGTGCCGAATCGGTATTAATTACACTTGGCGGTGACGGCATGGCTTTATTTGAAAAAGCAGGAAATTTTGAGAAAATTCCAGTTTTTAATAAAACCGATGTTTTTGATGTTACCGGCGCCGGAGATACTGTTGTAGCTACATATACTCTTGGTTTAGCAGCCGGCTTTGATAAGAAAAATGCCGCAATTCTCGGTAATCTTGCCGCGAGTATTGTTATTAGGTATTTTGGCTGCGCTACTACAAGTGTTGATATTTTAAAATCGGCATTAAATAAGTTAGATACGGATACATTTACCATAAAAGGATAGGAGATATTATGAATTTATTAAAAAAATTAAAACTTACAGATTACATTATTATTCTTGTGATACTCATTCTTGCAGGAGTCGGAACTTTTGTTGTAATAAAAAAGAAAAATTTTGCAAATTTACCGGTTGAAAAAGAAACAGCAATACAATTTGACGTGTTTTTTAGAGGAATAACAATTTCTGATAATAAAATTCCGTTTGAAGTTGATAAAGATGCATTTATAACTATAAGAAATGTACCTTATACCAAGCTAAAAATTACAGCAATTGACGGGCGCCAAAGAATGACAACAGTTGCTGCCGCTAATGAAGCAGGATTCATAATAGCTCCTGACGCTTCAACCCCTAATCTTTTTGATTTTATCGTAAAACTTGAAGATAAAGCTAAAAAGACTCCCGATGGATATGTTGTAGGCGGAAACAAACTTAAAATGGGTATTCCTGTTGTTATAGAAGGCGAAAGATACAGATACTCAGGTACTGTTTCCAATATTCAAGAAATAGATGAAATTCAAAATTCTGAACAACCTCAACCTGTAGAAGAACCGATAAAATAATGAAAATACTTAACTCGAAAATATTTGACGGTATAAACAATATTTTGTATTCTGTTCAGGAGAAAACAGATAAAATAAGACTAAACAGCCTTATTTTAAGGAATATAAATATATTTATTTTGTCATTTATATTGTTAACTTATGTCGTTTCTTCATTTGCCACTACGGGCATAATAGGTGCTGTTTCACTTGCAGTACCTGTTTTAGTGGTATTAAAAGTACTAATAACAAAAGGTGAGAAGTTACAGCTTGAAAAATGTAATTTTTTTATTCTGCTTTATCTTTTAATATGTGTAATAACCTCAATTACATCATCGCTGCCGGAGCAAAGTCTGCATGGGCTTTTAAAAACTATGGCATATTTAGGATTTTATTTTGCCTTGTGCCAATTTTTAAAAAATAATAAGAATTATATTAAAATCATTCTTTTTATAATCGCATCGATAGCCGGAATTGAGTGTATTGCGGGGATTATGCAAAATATAAGCGGTGTTCAGGCTATTGCGACATGGCAGGATACAAGTTATGTAAATCCTGAGGATATAATTTCAAGGGTCTATGGCACATTAAAACCGTATAATCCAAATTTACTTGCGGGCTTCTTACTTGCAGGAATTTCTTCATTTATAGCATTTTTTGCAATAAATATTAAAAATAGAAAATTTAACTCTGCAATTTTTTCACTAATTTGTTTTTTAGTTTGTTTATTTACTCTCTTTTTAACAGGCTGCCGCGGTGCTTATATTTCAATTTTTGTTTTATTAGTAATAATTATTATTGCTTCATACAGACTGATATATATAGACCTGAACAATAACAAACTTAAAAGAATCTGGAAATGGGCTGTTATTAGTATTTGTGCATGTTTTGCCATTTTCTTGATTATTAATCACGGAATATTTCATAGATTGATGTCTATTTTCCTTCTTCGCGGTGATTCTTCAACATCATTCAGACTTAATGTATATACTAGTGCTGTCCAAATGTTTAAGGATAACTGGCTTTTTGGTATAGGCGCGGGGAATCAGGTATTTAGAGAAATTTACGGGTTATATATGCTTTCAGGATTTGATGCTTTAAGCTGTTATTCTGTTTTATTGGAAATTGCCGTAGAAGGCGGAGTATTTGCGCTTATTACATATTTAATGTTTATACTTTCAATTTTAACAGACGGTTTTAAAAATTTTATTAAGAAAACGAATTTTAACGAAAAAATAATAATTATCACCTGTGCAATGTCCATTACTATAATTATGGTTCACGGAATATTTGACACAATTTATTTTAGACCGCAGGTTCAATATATATTTTGGACAATGGCGGCAATATTAACAGTTTTAACCAGAGAAGAAAAAGTGGAAGAATAATGAAAATACATGAATATCAAGCAAAAAAATTATTTAAAGATTATGGAATAAAAGTTCCCGATTCGGTTTTATGTGAATCAAAAGACCAAATTAAACCTTCAATACAAAAAATAACACTGCCGTGTGTTATAAAGGCACAAGTACATTCCGGAGCGAGAGGTAAAGCAGGAGGAGTTAAACTTGCGAGAAATATTGATGATGCGGTAAAATTTGCAAATGAAATTCTTGGAATGGAACTAAAATCATCACAGGCGGGAGTAAAAAAAGTCAATAAAATACTAATAGAACAGGGTATAGATATACAAAAAGAACTCTATATGAGTTTAACTTTTGACAGAGCAAATGAAGCCGTTGCCTTTATTATTTCTACACAAGGCGGTATGGATATAGAAGAAACAGCTAAAACATCACCTGAAAAAATTATTACTCAAACTGTTAAAAACGAGTTTGCCCCAGAGGAAACGGTCAAAAAGTTAGGATTTAACAAAAATATTACCTCTCAAATATCAGAAACCGCCAAAAATTTATACCGGCTAACAATGGAAAAAGATGCTTCTCTTGTTGAAATAAATCCGTTAGTTATAACTAAAGATGATAAGGTATATGCATTAGATGCAAAAATAAATTTTGATGATAATGCCCTTTTCAGACACGAAGATATTGCGGAATTAAAAGATGAATCAGAAGAAAATCCATTGGAATTGGAAGCTCAAAAATTCGGATTAAATTATATAAAACTTGACGGAACGGTAGGCTGCATGGTAAATGGAGCCGGGCTTGCAATGGAGACAATGGATATCATTAAACTTTCAGTTAAAAATGCTGCTAATTTTG
>JAJQFK010000247.1:6583-9374 GCA_021201175.1 Candidatus Gastranaerophilales bacterium
CAGTGAAAAAATTGAAAAAGCTTTCAAACTCTTAATTTCAGATAAAAATTTGGAAGCTGTATTTATAAATATCTTTGGAGGTATATTAAGATGTGATTTTCTTGCCGAAGGGGTAAAAAATGCAATAAAAAATTTAAATGTATCTTGCCCTGTAATTGTCAGAATGGAGGGAACAAACAAAGATAAAGGCGCTGAAATTCTGAATAATTCCGGACTTAAATTCACGGTTGTAAAAGATTTAAATGAAGCTATAGAGGTAATAAGAAAAATATAATGGCTATATATGTAAATGAAAATACAAGATTAATTGTGCAGGGAATAACAGGGAAAGAAGGCTCTTTTCACGCTCAAAGCTGTCAGGAATACGGAACAAAACTTATGGGAGGAGTTACTCCTAAAAAAGGCGGTACTGAAATATTAAATGTACCTGTTTTTAATACGGTAAAAGAAGCGGTAAGGGAAGTAAATCCGAATACAACAATGATATTTGTACCTGCAAAGTTTGCGTCCGGCGCAATAATTGAAGCGGCAGAAGCAGGTATTGAATTAATTATTTGTATAACCGAAGGCATACCGGTTTATGATATGATGAATGCAAAAAAAGCAGTTAATTATAACGGAGTCAGACTAATTGGTCCAAATTGTCCCGGAATAATTTCTCCGGAGTTAGCAAAAGCCGGAATAATGCCCTCCTCAATCCATAAAAAAGGCAATGTAGGAGTTGTATCAAGAAGCGGTACATTAACTTATGAAGCAGTATATCAGTTAACACAACTTGGAATAGGTCAATCAACATGTATAGGTATCGGTGGTGATCCTATTATCGGAACAAGTTTTATTGATGTATTAAAAGCCTTTCAGGAAGATAAAGATACTCAGGCTATATGCATGATTGGAGAAATAGGCGGCAGTGCAGAGGAGGAAGCTTCCGAGTTTATAAAAGATAATATTACAAAGCCTGTTGTTAGTTTTATAGCGGGTCTAAGCGCACCTGCAGGAAAAAGAATGGGGCATGCCGGAGCAATTATAACCGGCAGCAAAGGTACAGCAGAAAGTAAAATGAAGGCTTTAACAGAGGCTGGAGTCTATGTCTGCAAAAATCCTGCCGATTTAGGAATAACCATTCAAAATGCAATTAAAATGAAAAACTTGAAATAAACTAGGAAAAAGAATAAAATCGTTTTATGAAACAAGTTACAGCTTATGTTCATTCTCATTGGGATAGGGAATGGTATCGGGAATTTGAAGATTTTAGATTAAGGCTAATAGAAGTTTTTAATGAAGTTCTTCAAGCTATTGAAAAAGGTGAACTCCCATGTTTTTATTTTGACGGACAGACAGCCGCGATAGAAGATTATCTGGAAATACATTCGGAAAAATCAGATATAATAAAAAAATTAATTAAAGAAAAAAAATTAAGAATAGGACCTTTTTATTGCTCGGCAGATAGTCTGTTAGTATCGGGCGAATGTTTATATCGTAATTTAGAAATTGGAATAAATAAATCAAAAGAGTTGGGAGAAACTGAATTTATAGGGTATTTACCGGATACTTTCGGACACAGTAAATGTATTCCATATATTTTAAAAGCGTTTGGAATTGATAAAGCCTGCTTATGGCGCGGTTTAGGAGATTTACCGGCAGATTTACTCTGGGATAATATTAAAGTAACCAACCTTATTCAAGGATATTTTCAAGATTTTTTTAATATAAATGTAAATGCAGAAGAAAAATCTGTGATGTTAAAAAAATATCTTGATAAAATTGCCCGCAAAAGCGCAGATAATGTTTTACTTCCAATCGGAGCCGATCATCTGGCTGTTCCGGACAATATAAAAGAGCAAATAACTGCTTTAAATAAGATTTACACTGATTACGAAATAAAATTAGAATCGCCCTTTGAATATTTTGAAAAAATAAATAAACGCGAACAAGTATCAGGTGAATTTTTGGAAAATAAATCTAACTTTATTCTTCCGGGGGTTTATTCTTCCCGCATATATATAAAACAGGCAAATGCGAAATCACAATGGCTTTTAAGCCGAATAGCAGAACCCTTGCAAGCATTGGGAAATTTCTTTTATAATACTCTTGATAAACAGAATGAAATTGATTATGCATATAAAACATTAATAAAAAATCATGCTCATGACAGCATATACGGCTGCAGTATTGATAAAGTTCATGATGAAGTAATGATAAGGTACGAGAAAGTTAATTCTGTCGCCAACGGAGTTGTAAAAAGAACATTGCGTGATTTGTCATCAGAATGCAATAATTTGGCGGTAATTAATCTTTCAAATTTTGATTATAGCGGCTGTGTTATGGTAAGAACACACAAAAAACTTCCAAAATGGATGAGAGCGGTTAGGATTTCAAGTGAAAAAGGATTTTGTGATGAGAAATTATATAATATTAATGAAATTCCAATTACAGAAGATATAACAAATATTCATACATATCTTGTTGATATACATAATATAAAAGCATTTTCTGTCCATAAAATAACAAAGTCCGACATTTGTAAAGAAACGTATATAAAATTTAATACAAACTTTGTAGAGAATAAGCATGTAAGAATTGAAGTAATTAATAAAAAAATCCAAATTACAGATAAAATTAACAATAAAATATATGATGATTTTATAGAGATAACAGATAGGGCAGATATAGGCGACAGTTATAACTTTGGTGCTTTAAAAAATGATTCTGAAATAACGGCTGAACTTGTAAATTATAAATCTGAATATTATACAAATCACATAGCACACGACACGGCCTCATATATAGT
>JAJQFK010000091.1 GCA_021201175.1 Candidatus Gastranaerophilales bacterium
AAACTTTCCATTACTCCCTTTAAAGTATAAAAATCTGCTTTAGAATGGGATTTCCACAAATTTTGATTGGTATCTCCCGTAATTAATCCTGAAATAATTTGATTTTCTAAAACTCCGCTATTTTCCCTTGTCGCCGGACTTTCTATAAAATATGTTTTTCCGATTTCATATAACCATATATTTTTTTGTCCGTTATCAAAATTATATTTAAGTGCGTTTAGCATATTTGCGATTGTTGTTTGTCTAAGCATTGTATGCTCATCCGACTGCGGATTTTGAACATATACTGCTTTTTCCTTGTTATATGATAAACCAAATTGATTTAACAAAGGTTCACCTATTAAAGATGAAGTAACCGCTTCATTAAATCCGTAGCCGATAAACAAACTATTTACCTGTTTTAATATTGTTTGCTCTTTTAAAATTTCGGGGGATTGCGTTTTTTTCGGCAAAGCAGGTTCTATTTTATCATAACCATAGATTCTGGCTATTTCTTCAATCAAATCAACCTCTTGTTTAACATCATTTATTCTGAAACTTGGAGTTTTAAATTTCGCAGCAGCATCATTTTTTCCAATAAGTTCAAAACCTAAATTCTGAAGAATTTCAATACATTTGTCCGACGGAATATCTGTTCCGAGAATTCTTTTTACCTGTGCAAATCTTAGCGTGATGAAAATATCTTCAAGTTTATTTTCTCCGGTTTCAACTATTCCTTCGGCTTTTGCATCTGCATATAATGATAAAAGCTGCATTGCTCTTAACAAAGCAGGTTTAGTGGATTCAATATCGACTCCTCTTTCAAATCTTGCGCATGCCTCACTTCTGTATCCGACACTTCTGGCACTTTTCCTGTTTGTAGCAGGAGTAAAATAAGCAGACTCCAGTACTATATTTTTTGTATTGTCATCGATTTCAGAATTTTCTCCTCCAAAAACTCCTGCGATACATACCCCTTTATCTTTTGAAGCGCATAAAACAGAATCACAAGTTAATTTTCTTTCAACTCCGTCAAGAGTTACAATTGTTTCGCCTTCTTTTGCTCTGCGTACACAGATATATCCGTCTAATTTATCCATATCAAAAGCGTGCAAAGGCTGTCCATATTCAAGAAGAACATAATTTGTAATATCAACAACATTATTTATAGAACGTATTCCTGAAACTTCAAGCCGTCTTTTCATCCAATCCGGAGAGGGTTTAATAACTACATTTTTTAAAAGACCGGCAGAATAATAATGACAAGTATCCTTATCAAGAATTTCAACTTTAAAATCGTTAGTACTCATATCTTTAGTTAATTCGATTTTAGAAAATTTAAGTTTTTTATTAAACAATGCACATATTTCACGAGCCACACCGATAACAGACATTTCATCGCCGCGATTAGCTGTCGGCGCAGTATCTATTATAATATCTTCTTTTATATTTAATAAATCTTCAAGCTTTACACCCAATTTAATATTTGAGAATATTTTATTTAGGATTAAAATACCATCTTCTGTCTGCATATTTTCAAGCCCCAATTCATCTTGGGAGCATAACATGCCTTGAGATTCAACACCTCTTATAACAGCAGGTGTAAGTTCAAACTGTTCGCCCGTTTTTCTTGAAAAAACTTTTGAACCTACAGAAGCATACGGAATTATTTGTCCGCATTCAATATTTTGTGCTCCGCATACAACTGTTTTAATTTCATTTCCCAAATCAACATCAACGAGATGAAGCTTATCGGCATTTGGATGCTGCCTTATTTCCTTTATCTGTGCAGTAATTATATTTGTAAATTTCACTCCGGCTGTTTCGACTTCTTCTATTTCAAGACCGCTCATTGTGAGTGCATTTACAATTTCTTCGACTGTTAAATCACTGATATCAACAAATTCACTAAGCCATTCTAATGATATTTTCATCTCTCAATCCCTCTTTAAAACATTATTTTTATTCTAGTATAAAGATAAATTATTGTCACGGACATAATCTGAACAATCCTAAAAGCAGACCAAAAAGACGGGCTTGCGATTTATTTAAAATTTCTTCAGGCTTATCTGTTGTATAATATTAATTCGGGCAAAAAATTCAACGCTTGAGGCTAACTAAATATAAATACAAAAGCCGGCTATTTTGAATTTTTAGCCGGCTTGTTTTTTACTACATTGAGCCCAAATCATAATTACTATATTGTTTTAAATATTTAAAATGACATGTGGGATCGTTACTATATCCATTTTCACTCATATTGACGCTGGCTAACCAATATTTTCCATCCTTATCTTTTACTACTCTTGTGTAAGTATTTTCATTCGTGTCATAGAACCAAACATTATCATCTCCCATATCTACACAATTACCAAGCTCATTTATATTTATATGACTATTTTTCAGGGCGCTTATTTGTTCTTGTTTTGATAGGCTTGCTTCCAGCTTATCATCACCTAATATTTTCTGATTATTATATATGGTTTCTATAGCATTATATTTTAGCTTACTAATATCATTACCAACTTCTTTCATTGTTGACACAGTTCTACTTGGGTCACTATTCGTTGTATTCGTGCTAGCATCACCTACCATAGTAAGATTATCTTGGAGGCTATAAATTTGTGTTTCTTTACTCGTACCATCACCATTATTAGAAATTGTAGTTTTTATAGCTTTAATCTGATCCCCATCTTTAACATATCTGACATATTCTGTACTCGTCCAATTATCAGCGTTATTTACGTCGCACGTTGTCGAACCATCACTGTAATTATACTTTACAAAAGTTCCGCTTTCTTCATCTGCAAGTTCATATCCATATTTATTTGCCAAATATGCATAACATTCAGCATCTGAGTCTTTAGCTTCTGTTCTATCTTGAAAATTAGTAATATTGGAAAAACTGTCACCTAGATTATAATTGTTTTCTGTACTACCATTTTGATTTGCACCTCCATCATCAGCTATTCCTCCCAGAGCTGTAAATATACTTTCCAGTGAATCCGCGTCTGTACTATAAGCTTTTGTATTACTAGTATCACCGCTTCCGTCCTGGACATAAATAAAACTACCACCATTAAGTTGACCATTAGCAATTGAATCCGTCATAATTTTCTCCTTTTTCTATTTTTGTAACCATGTTCTATATCGGCAATTCCCCCCCCCCTTTAGGATTTGCGAAACTTTTGTTACAAAAATTTACATTCGGTCATTCGGTCGCAATTCATGGAATAATCTGATTAGAAGTGTAACGCATAGATAACTGTAAATTGGGTGCAATTTTTGCACCCTACAACTACAGCTCGCTTGTTGGATTAAGCATACGAGTAGTGGTTATAAAATCCTTACAGAAAATAAATTATATTATGAATAAGTTTTATTCATATCTTAGTGCATCAATTGGATTTAACAATGATGCTTTATATGCAGGGTAATACCCGAATCCTATACCGACTAATCCGGAAAATCCTAAAGATAACAGGATAGAAAATAATGAAATAGAAACACTTAAATCTGTTGAAAAGAATTCTACTGATTTTGCGCCTATAATTCCTGTTACAACTCCAATTAAACCGCCAATCATCGACAGCATAAAGGATTCGATAAGAAACTGCCAGCGGATGTCAGAAGCTCTTGCTCCGATTGCCATTCTTATACCTATTTCTTTTGTTCTTTCAGTAACAGAAACAAGCATAATATTCATAATACCGATACCGCCTACAAGCAGTGATACGGAAGCAATAGAAGCAAGTAAAATAGCAAACGTATTTACAGTTGACTTCATTTTTTCCTGAAATTCTGCCGAGTTTCTTATTTCAAAGTCATTTGTCTGGTTTTTTCCAATGTTGTGACGGAATGCAAGAAAGCCTTCTACTTCTTTTTCAACATCATTCAACGAGTCAGAATCTACACCTTTTACCACAATCATTTTAACGGTTCCGGGGAAGGAAACACCAAATAATTTTTTCTGTGCTGTTGTTATCGGAATAAAAATCAAATCATCTTCATCAAAAGGTCCGGTTGAACCTTTTGTTTTAAGCACTCCTAAAACTTTAAAAGGTACGTTGCCGATTCTAAGTATTTTATTGACGGGAGAAACATCTCCAAAAACTTCCGTGGCAACAGTAGAACCTATTAATGCCACCTTTGCGCTATTCTTCACATCCTCTAAAGTAAAAGCACGTCCGGATTCAACTTCATAATTTTTAATATATAAATACTGAGGAGTTGTTCCGTAAACTGTTGTAGACCAGTTCTGATTGCCGTACATAACCTGTTTGCTTTCGCTTGAAACCGGCGCAACGGCATCAACTCCATCTATGTTTTTTCCTATAGCGATGGCATCTTTAGTTGTCAATGATGGTCTTGAGCCTAATCCTTGACTTACACCGCTTGTTTTTACAGAGGCAGAACGAATTGTAAGCATATTTGAGCCCATTGACTCCATATTTTCCTGAACTTTTTTACTTGCCCCTTGTCCGATTGCAAGCATTATGATTACAGCGCTTACACCGATAATAATACCAAGACTGGTTAAAGCAGAGCGAAGTTTATTCACCTTTAATGAATTAATTGCTATTTTCATTGTTGATTTATAATCTATCATACTAAGTCTGCCTTGTTCTTGTTTTCATCCACTCTGTTTTCGGTTCATCCGAAACGATTTTACCGTCTTTGAATCTGATGACACGTTTTGTATATTCAGCTATATCCGGTTCATGAGTAACCAATACAATAGTTTTGCCTGTCTGATTATTAAGATTTACAAAAAATTCCATGACTTCAATACTTGTTTTTGTATCAAGATTACCGGTCGGTTCATCTGCCAGTATTAACGGGGCATCATTAACTATTGCACGCGCTATTGCTACTCTCTGCTGCTGCCCGCCTGACATCTGATTCGGCATATGATCCTCTCTGTTTTCAAGTCCTACAATTTTTAATGCTTTTCTTGCCCTTTCATGGCGTTCTTCTTCCGGTATACCCTTATATATCATCGGAAGTTCAACATTATCAAGTGCAGATGTCCTTGAAATAAGGTTAAACCCTTGAAATACAAATCCTAATTTTAAATTTCTGATATCTGAAAGTTCATCAGGAGAAAGAGAAAAAACATCTACACCATCAAGATGATAACTGCCGGAATTCGGTTTATCAAGAGTTCCAAGCATATTCATGCAGGTAGACTTTCCCGAGCCCGATGTTCCCATTATGGCTACAAATTCGCCTTCTTCTACTGATAAAGAAATATCATCAAGGGCATTGAAACTTTCTTCGCCGGTCATATATGTTTTTATCGCGTGTTTTACTTCAATTAAAGCCATTTTAAACCTTACAATCTCGGAACCATCTGTCTTGAACTCTTTTTCGCAGCTTTACTATCGGCTGTTCCTATATATACCAAATCTCCTTCTTTTAAGTCATCAGATATAATTTGGGTATATGAATCATCATTGACTCCGGGTTCTACATTAATTCGGACAGGCTTACCTTTTTTATCTATCCAGATTCCCCTTTGTTCATATCTTTGTTTGTTATCCGCAACCGTAAATTTTAAAGCTGCATTCGGAACGGTCAAAACATTCTCTTGCTTGTCCGTAATAATAGATACATTCGCGGTCATGCCGGGGAGTAGTTTGCCTTCTTCATTTTCAACTTCAATAATAACAGTATAAGTAACAACATTAGATTCTGTTGTTGGAGATAATCTGACCTGACTGACTTTTCCGACAAAAATGCTGTCGGGATATCCGTCCAGAGTATAATCAACCTCCTGACCAACTGCAACTTTACCTATATCAGCTTCCGAAACACTTGTTTCTATCTGCATCATAGTTAAATCCTCAGCAACGGTAAATAAAGTAGGAGTTTGATAACTTGCGGCAACAGTCTGACCTTCTTCAACCTCTTTTGAAATTACTATTCCGTTAACAGGCGATGTAATTTTTGTGTATCTCATATTTGCAGCCGCCGTATCATAATTTGCTTGTGCTTGCATTATTGTTGCTTTTGCAGCTGCCACTTTCGCCATATCCGACTTATATGCGGATTCCGCAGAATCTAAATCATCTTTTGATACAAGATTCCTTGCATACAGATTTTTATATCTCTTATATGTTTTTGTATCATAATCTAAAACTGCTTGATTTTGTGCAAGAGTAGCTTTTGCATTGTTTATATTTGCTATTGCCTGTTGTAATTGTGCTTCAAATAAAGACGTATCTATTTGTGCTAAAAGCTGCCCTTTAGTTACCTCAGAATTATAATCTACATATATTTCACTAATCATGCCGGAAACCTGTGAACCTACATCAACCGTGTTAACCGGCTCTATTGTCCCCGTTGCTTCAACTATCTGTGTAATTGTTCTTAATTGCGCCGGTTCAGATACATATTTTACCTTTGAACCCTTTTTCAAAAAAATAAACGGTAAAGAAATTATTAATAATATTATTACGGCGATTATAATTTTTTTCTTCATTATCTTTCTCCCATTGCGGCTTGAAGATCTGCCAGTGCTACATTGTAGTTGTATATATTTTCAACATAATCCCTCTGTGCATTGTTGTAATTTTCTTTTGCGTCCTGTAATTCAATAAAGTTACCCAAACCTACTTCATATCTGGCATCGGCAAGTTCATAATTTTCAAGGGTCTGTTTTACTTTTGTTTTTAATATCGGAATATTTTTTTCCAATTTAATTAAGTTAATGTATGCATTTTGTACTTCAAAATATATATTTTTCTTTGTAAGTTCAACATTCTTTTTTGCAATTTCGAGTTCTGATTTGCTTTCTTTAATTTTATATTTCGTTTCCATTATATTTAAATTGCTTGTGGACAAATATGCTGCAACATTAATACCGTTAGTTGAGTAGTAGAGGTTATTTCCCCAGTTATAGCCGACTTGACCGGTTAAGTCCGGAAAATATTCTTTTCTTGTGTATTTTAAAGCTTCTTTTACAGCTTTTTCCGTTGCTTCCATTGAATGTAAATCAGAACGGTTTTCATAAGCTCTTTCTATAGATTCTTTTAAAGTATAAGGATACGGAACAAATTTGTAATTCTCAAGTATTTCAGTCTTTTCTACCTGTGTTGTTAGAACAGCCTCTTTGGGCTCAACTGTTCCGTCCTCTTTTGTTGTAGTATTTGCAACATTTAACAAATTTATTTCGGCAAAATTATCTTTAAAATTAAATGTTTCAGTATTTTCTATTTGATAATCAGGCGAATCTGTAATATACATAGCATTATTTAAAGTTACTATCGAATTTTGGTAATCATTTTCGGCAGTAACCAAACTAATCTGCGCATCACTAAGATAAACTTCCTGATTAACAACATCTATACGAGAAACCAAACCTTCATCATAGAAAGCTTTAGTTCTTGAATACTGTCTTTCATTAACTAATAAATTTGCTCTGGCAATATCAATATTCGCTTTAGAAGCAAGAACGCCGTAATATGCTGATTTGACATTGTTAGCTGCTGCAATTATTGCATTTTGCAAATCATATTCGGCAGCTATTTTATAGAATTTTTGCATTTTTACCTGCGAAAAAACCTTTCCGAAACTATAAATTAATTGATTTAAATAAACCTGTGCTGAAAAATTTTTACTGTTATTAGACCTATATTTTGATTCTGTATTACTAAGGTCGTACCCTGCACTTGCACCTATTGAAGGAAAATAATTTGATTTGCTCTGTCCGATTCTGGAGTTGTACATATCAACATAATTCTGATATATTTGTATTTCAGGGCTGTTCTTTATTGCAAGTTCTATACAATCATCAACAGACAGCATCGCCCCCGGTGTGATTTCCTCTATAGCGTATGTTTTACCTGAAGTTAAAAATACGGCTAATATTAAAATCAATAAATAAATTTTTCTTTTCATTGTCATTCCGATTACTATACAAATTATATATAGTTATTTAATTTTATAATTAAATAATAATACTATAATAAACTAAACGACAATAATTTTCAAAAGTTCATTTTTTCAATTTTTATTTTTCATCATCAGCGGGCATTTTTTGCATTGAAATATACTCATAGACCGGTTCTAAATATCTTTCCTCATCTTTTTTATTCGATTTTAAGCTGTAATAAGATATATCAAAAAATTCTTTTATAAAATCTATAATTTTTATATTTCCTAAAAAAGTATGAATCCCATGTACAGGAGTTTCTTTTCTAAGCTGCATAAATTCTTCATAGTTGTACTTTGATAATATTTTTTCTATTTCTGAAAAAGCATCTGTGTTATACATAATTCCCTTCCAAAATGCGGGAATGGAAAAAGTCATTTTAGAATTTTGTGCATCATGGTTTCTTATTTCAATGTAACTTTTTAATCTTACATCGGGGAAATATAAACTGATATGATTTTCCCAGTCAGCAATAACAGGGTATAATCCATAATCTCCGTTTTTCATAAATTCACGGAATGTTTTAGTTGTGCCGTAATATTCTTCGCCGCGTTGAATAAAAATCATAGGAATATCAAGAAGAATTTCTGCATAGTCTGAAAATGTAAAATTTTGTTTTTTATCAAATAATTTTTTACTGATATAACCGCACCTCTGTTCATCTACATTCAGCCAGGAATTTGCCCTGAAAGACTTAAACCCTGTTTGTTTAGAATCTCTTACCGGAGAATTAGAATAAATTGCGCTGATAAAAGGACTCATTTTCAATGCAAGTGCTAATTTTTTCACGGCATCTTCTTCACTTTTGTAGTCAAAGTTAACTTGCACACCTGCTGTTTCTCTCATCATTATAAATGGTTCCAGCTGTTTTAACGGCAGATATTTTGTCATAAATTCATATCGCTGTTTAGGTATTACATCAATATTTTTATATGTTGATACGGGCTGAATCCCTTTATCCAAAACTTTTATGCCGTAATTATCCGCATATTTTGATAAATTATTGTAAAATTGGAATAGATTATCTTTTATTATATCTAAATTGTCAAAAGGTATAAGGCTAAGTTCAATCTGGCTCCCCGGTTCCAGACTTATAACCCCCTTATCACTTTTTAAACCCGTAATATTTGCGTTATTATATACTTTTTCCCATTTATTATTATCAAAGCACTCCAGTATTTTGACAACATCTTTATATTTTGCAGCTCTTAGACTGTCTTTATAAACAAGTAATTTTTCCGATTCTACACCAATATTTTGCTGCATTTTGCAGCCCGAAAAAAATATCTCTAAAAGCTGTTTTTTTTCTAATATTTTTTCTTTTTTATTATTTGTTAAGAGCATAAACCTTGTTCCCCATGAAA
>JAJQFK010000067.1 GCA_021201175.1 Candidatus Gastranaerophilales bacterium
GGGGAGAACCGGACTATTTATATATTCTTGTTTCAGTAATATTAATAAACTATTTGGGGGCTTTGTTAATAGATAAATTCCGAAAATATAAAAAAATAATTTTAATAGGCTCGCTAATACTCAATTTAGAGGTGTTAATTTTTTTCAAATATTTTAATTTCTTATGCACAAATATAGAATTATTATTCCATACATATATAGATGCTGCGAAGGTAATACTGCCATTAGGGATATCTTTTTATATTTTTCAGGCAATGTCATATTTAATAGATGTTTATAAGCAAGAGTGCTGTGTACAAAAAAATCTATTTAAACTTTCCTTATTTGTATGCTTTTTCCCCCAATTAATTGCAGGACCGATAATAAAGTATCATGACTTTGCGCCGCAGCTCGAAAGCAGACAGGAAAATTTTGATAATGTAACAAAAGGTATAAAACGATTTATCACAGGGCTTGCCCAAAAGGTACTAATAGCCAATACAATGGGACTTATTGCCGATAAGATTTTTATTCAATATCCAAATGAACTCTCAACCGGAGTATCGTGGCTGGGCGCATTTGCATATACATTCCAAATTTATTTTGATTTCTCCGGATACTCTGATATGGCAATAGGTTTGGGATTAATTTTCGGATTTAAATTTATGGAAAACTTTAATTATCCCTATATTTCAAAATCCGTAACAGAATTTTGGAGAAGGTGGCACATGTCATTATCCGGCTGGTTCAAGCAGTATGTTTATATCCCGCTTGGAGGCAACAGAAACGGAATAAAAAATACTATAAGAAATTTGGGAATTGTTTTTCTGTTGACAGGTATCTGGCATGGGGCAGCATGGAATTTTATTGTGTGGGGACTATGGAACGGGTATTTTATTATTTTTGAGAAATTACTGAATATAAAAGAGTTTGAGCAAAAAAAACATTCACTAATAGTAAGATTTCTACAACATATTTATTGTATTTTTGTATTTGTAATAGGATGGGTTATCTTTAGAGCGCCGGATTTAAACTATGCGCTAAAATACATAAAAATTATGTTTGGTTTGAGTCCTGCCCATCCGGAACTGCAAAATTATACTATATTTTATTATATTGACCTGTATGAAGTACTGGTATTTATAATAGCAATACTATGTTCAATTCCTTTATTTGAAAATACACTCTGTACTAAATATATACCAAAGATGAAGTATGTACGGAATATATTTCTCTTAGTATTGTTTATTTTATCCGTATCAATGATTGCTTCTGATACATATAATCCGTTTATATATTTCAGATTTTGATATTTTACTAAAACATAATAAATTTCACATAAACAAGGTATCACATGCCTGCGGATGGCGAACATCTGTTGAACCAAACAACGACGATTTCGAGAACTTTGAGCAGCAACGTCAATTGCGAGCCGATTTATCAGCGCGGCAATCTCTGCCTCTATAATACCGGTAATTGTTGGGCTGAAAGCCCAACCTCGCTTCCATTTCGGGCGTCAGCGTCATTGCGAGTCCACCTGTGGCGGACGCAGCAATCTCTGCCTTCTATAATACCAGTAATTGTTGGGCTGAAAGCCCAACCGGCTCTACGGCTCTCACAAAGACGGTTTTTGCCGTACTCATCTATTTATTTTTAAGGTCACATTTTATCTATTTTGTGACCATGGCGGGAAAGTGCTATTTTATAGGGTTTTTAGCTGCACTTTTTTATGCATAAAAAGGAACATAACATTTTTTAATAAACTAATAAATTTTTTTAGCCTTGTGTTATTATAGGTTACAACGAATTGAAAACCCATGGTCACAAAATAGATAAAATGTGACCTTGGAATCAATAATTAAACCCGTGTTAAACCTTGTCAAATCAAGAGAAAGCGAGAAATATTGAAAAAAATATTACGGGAATCATGTTCTTCAAAAGAGAATGAATTTTTATTACTTATTAAAGAGGGAGTTTGTTATGACTAAATTTTCCATTATTGTTCCGGTTTATAATGTTGAATCATATTTAGAAGAATCATTGAATAGCGTTAAGAATCAAACATTGAATGATTTTGAAGTAATTTGTATAAATGACGGTTCTACCGACAATTCGCTTAATATTTTGGAAAAATTTGCTGCTAATGATAATAGATTCAAGGTTTATTCTCAAGAAAATCAAGGTCAAGGTATTTCCAGAAATAAAGCTATTGATATTGCGCAAGGGGAATATATTCTTTTTGTAGACCCTGATGATTGGATAGAATTAAATGCTTTAGAAAAAATCTATGATTATTTTAAGAAAACAAATGCTGATGTTATTCAATTTAATTACAAAGAATATGTTGAACAATACTCCATATTGAGAGAAGTTGATTTAAAAGAAAATTTATTAAATAAATATAGTTATGACATTACAAAAACAAATACATATAATTGTATTAGTCTTAATGAAGAACGTCTGGTGGGAATTAATCTAGCAGTCTGGACAAAGGCATATTCCGCTTCATATATAAAAGCTAATAATATTAAATGCGCTCCAAACAAACATGCAGAAGATCATATATTTTCATTAATGGCTGTATTATGTACAGAAAACGTGTATTTTTTAGATGAATATTTGTATACGTACAGAATAAGAGTTGGTTCTTCTGTTAATAAAACATCTATAGATAATTTATGTATTTTTGAAAATATAAAATTGGTACGTGATTTTCTTTTAGAAAGAAATTTATTTGATATTTTGGAAAAAGATTACAGAGAATACATGCAAAATGTTCTTGTATGGCATTATATTGCGATGCCGGAGGAAAATCAGGAAGATTACAAAATAAAAACAATGAAAATATTAACAAAAACAGAATATGAAGATTTCCTGCAAAAAACAAAAGGGAGTGATAATTCATTTTGGCAGAACATATTCTCTCTGCGGAATAAAAGAGTTTTTGGATTGAAATATAAATGTTTAACTATATTAGGACTTTCTTTTTCCTTTAAAAAACCAAAAGAAAAAAGAAAATCCGATTACGCAAACTGTTAATAATTTTGGAATTAAATTTAACAAGAAGGTAATAGATGGATAAAAGAGTGGTGAAATATAAAACATTTAATTTGTGCGGATTAAAATGTAAATTCAAACAAAAAAAATATTACGATTACAAAACTATCCACTATTTATTGGCAATGTTAAAAGCTTATGGTTTAAAATATGCTATTGGCAGCCCTGGCACTCAAAATGCAAATTTTAACTATATACTTCAAGAAAGCGGGAGCATTAAATTCTATTCTGTTGTTGACGAAAGAAGTGCCGGATATATTGCAAACGGTATTTACAACGAAACAAACGAACCTGTTATAATAACTTGCACCGGATCTTCTGCGAGCAGAAATTATTTACCTGCTATGACAGAAGCCTTTTATCGCAAAGTCCCAATTATAGCAATAACCTTCTATGATTATGACAGTACAATTTTTTCAGTAAAACCGCAATTCGTTGATAGAAGTACAACACAAAATGATGTTAAATATTTGAGTGTGGAATTACCTCGTATTCTTGATGATAACGATAAAAAAAGATGTTTAACATATTTAAACGCTGCTTTATCAACGGCTTTTTATAAGCATTTACCTGTGCATATAAACTGTCCTTCATCTTTTGATTTTGATATTGAAAAAATTAAGAATTTACCCGAAGATATATGGAAAAATGATTATTTTACCGAAAATTTTGACAGTTTAAAAGATATAATTGCAACTAAAAAAACAGCAATTTATATCGGTTCCCATAAAAAATTTACAGAAGATGAACAAAAAATAATATCTAATTTTGCAGAATCTAATTCTATTCCGATTTTTTGCGACCACATGGCTCATTACAAAGGAAAAAACAGAATAATGTCTGCTCAAGCCATTGGCATGAAAAATTTAAAAAACAGACCTGAAATTGTAATTGATATTGGCGAAGTTTCAGGAGAATTTTATGCTTTAAATTTGCTGTCCAATACTGAAATCTGGAGAATATCTCAGGATGGTAAATTTACATACAGATTTAATTTCCCTGTTGCTAAATTTTTTGACTGTAAAGAAAAATATTTTTTTAAGCTTTTAACTAACAATTCCGGAACAAATAGCGGCTATTATAATTCAGTCAAATCAGAAATTGAAAAAATTACAGAACCTGATTTACCTCTATGCAATTCTTTTATAGTTCAAAATTTGGCAAAATACATTCCAAAGGGATCTTCGCTTCATCATTCCGTTTCTAATACAAAAAGAAATATGAATTTTCACGAATTTGATGATTCAATTGATATTACCTGTAATATTGGAGTTTGCGGAATTGATGGTTCTGTTTCAACAATGGTTGGTCAATCATTAGCCGCAAAAAATAAAAAAGTTTTCGGTATAGTAGGAGATTTAGCTTTTTTCTATGATATGAACGCACTTGGTCAACGGGATATTACTAATAATTTAAGAATTTTACTAATAAACAATTTTAGAGGGGAAGAATTTAGATTAAATCCAATATTAGAAGATAATATTGGCGAAAAAAGTGATATTTTAATATCTGCACAAGGTCATAATAAAGGCGGTGTCAAAGGTTGGGCAGAATCCTGCGGTTTTCATTATTTAAATGCGAATACTAAAGAAATGTTTGTTAACAATATAAAGCAGTTTTGCCTCGCCGAGTTTGATAAACCTGTTATTTTTGAGGTTTTCACTAATGATAAAGATGAAAAAAACGGACTAAAATTAATGCAAACATTTAATAAATTATAAGGTTCTAAATGTATGAAAAAGATTGATAAGGCAAAAATAAAAACCTGGTTTGTCACGGGTGCCTCAAGCGGTATAGGGAAAGAATTATGTATTCAATTACTGAATAGAGGTTATAATGTAATTGCTGTTGCCCGCAGACAGCCAAATTTTAATAATGTTAATGCACTAAATTTATCCGTTGATGTGACAGATACGAATTCTGTTGAAAAGGCTGTTAAAAAAGGAATAGAACATTTTGGAAGTATTAATGTTCTTGCAAATATAGCAGGAATATCCTCATATAAAACATTTGAAGAAGAACAACCGGAAAAAGTAAGACAAGTAATGGAAACAAATTTTTGGGGAACTTATAATACTTGTCATTCACTAATAAAATATTTTAGAGAAAACAATAATGGTACGATAATAAATTGCTCCTCTGTAATGGGTTTAGTTCCACGGGTTTGCGGAACTGCTTATTGCTCATCAAAACATGCAATTGAAGGGTTAACTTCAGTTTTATGGTTAGAAACAAAAAATATTGATTGCAGAGTAATGAGTATTGAACCGGGGTTGTTTCCCAGTAATATTTCTAAAAATGAAAAAGACATGTTCAAATCAAAATATGAGGAGTATCAATTCCCGTATACAAATATTATAAAAATTGTTCGTGACTACAGAAACGACACCGCTACAGCTATGAATTTATTAATTGATATTGTTGAAAAAGAGAAAATGCCAAGACGATTACTGCTCGGTAAAGATTGTATTCAGCGTGTTAAGTATGAAATAAAAACAATAAAGGATAATATTAAGACCTCCAACTCAATCAGTAAAAAAATAGCAATAGGCAAAAAAGATAAAAGATATAAAGAGTTTGAAATTTGCGACTATATGATTGTTAATTTTTATAATACCGTTAACTATGGTGCTTCCCTTACAGCATGGGCAATGCAAGAATTGATAAAAAGTTTTGGATTCACTTGCTTACTATTAAATCATAATGATTTTTGGAATCCCGATTTATACAATAGCAGTTTTTCCAGAAGATTTGCCGATAATTTTCTTGATTTATCCCAAATATACAATAATAATGAATTAAATAAATTATCTAAAAATTTAAAAGGGGTAATTCTTGGCTCAGATCAGGTTTTAAGATTAGATTATATTAATCATAATTTATATAAGTATCTTTTAAATTGGGTTGATAAAAATACCAAAAAGATTGCTCTTTCAGCCAGTTTTGGTATTAATCAAGAAGAATTTAAGAACGTAAAAGCATTAACCGCTAAAATTGAAAAATATATGAAAAATGCTATAAATAGTTTTGATTATCTGTCTTGTCGTGAAATATCGGGTCAAGATATTTATAAAAATGTTTTTGGTTTAGAATCCGATGTTATTATTGATCCTGTCTTTTTAATAAATAAAAGTAAATACAACGAAATAACGTCACTTTCAACTATTAATAATAAAGATAAAATTATTAGTTACATTTTAGATGATAATGAAAAATACCAAAATTTATATAAATTCTTGTCTGATAAAGAAAAAATTGAATGTATTTCAATAAATAATAAGGATTACAATGTTGAAGATTGGTTGAATAGCATCAAAGAATGCAGGTTTTTAGTCACGGATTCTTTTCACGGAGTATGTTTTGCCTTAATTTTTGGTAAACCTTTTGTTTGTATAAGGAATAAAAAACGAGGAAATACTCGCTTTGACTCATTGATTGAATTGTTTAATATAGAAAAAAACTTTGTTTATTCTATTGACGAAATTCTAAATAAAAAAGACTTTGATTATAACATTGATTATGTAAACAATAGGATTAATACAATTAAAACAGACAACTTAGAAACAATTAAAAGTATTTTATCTTCTAATTACTCAAACAATCCAAATGCGAACAAAAATAAAAATAAAAACAATGCCTATTTAAAACGCTTGATTTTGATAAATTATTTTCAATATTTAAGATGCAAAATTCTATATCTATTTTGTTCTAAGGAAAAAAAAGAACATTATAAAAGCAAAAAGAATTATTTTAAAAAACTTTTTAAACTATGAGCAGAGGGGAGTATTAATTATGAAAGTTTTCGGTAAAGAAAAGGAAGGAAATAAAGTTATTTACTATATTTTTGGATTTAAAATAAGTTATAGTAATAAAAATAAAAATGCGCAAAAGCAAGTGCATAATAATTCATATAATATTCCTCTGAATTATATAATTATGAATAATGCATGGTTTGGAGAAAAAGAAAAGCGTTGGTATATTGCAAACCGTTGCTACGAAACCTTGGGGTATTATCCGAATTTAACGAATCCTAAAACATTCAATGAAAAGTTACAGTGGATGAATTTGAATTATTTTAATCCAACAGAAGAAATTTGCAATGACAAAATTGATTTTAAAGATTATATAAAAGAAAAATTAGGTGACGGATATACTGCAAAATTGCTTGGCATATATGATTCTGTAGATGATATAGATTTTGAAAAATTGCCGGAAAAGTTCGTATTAAAAAACACATTAACAGGTGATGACAATGGAGTAAAAATTGTTAGAAGTAAAAGTAGTTTAGATATTGATAGATTTAAATATGAAGTTAATAACATATTTCAACAATGGACTTCGGGATATTATACAAGTTTCAATCGAAATTCCAATAAACAAGTTAGGGTTTTTGCTGAAGAATACTTAGGCGCCCCGGATGAATGTTTAGATGATTATAAATTTATGTGTTTTCATGGAAAATTTGAATTGGGATATGTTGATGTTCGCATACCAAATCAAAAAGGTAAAATTTATTATTTTGATAACAAATGGAACCTGCTACCTATTAAGTATAGTAATCATGAAGCAGACACATCGTTTTTCCCGAAAAAACCATCTAATTTTGATAGAATGATTGAAATCGCAGAATTTTTAGCAAAAGATTTTCCCTTTGTAAGAGTAGATTTTTATATTGTTAAGGATAAATTATATTTGGGTGAATTAACCTTCCTCCCTGGTGGTGGACTTGGGAAATATAGTGACGATTGGGATCTGAAAATTGGAAATTTATTAGATTTAACTAAAATTGAATCAAAATTCATAACAAACGACAAGGCTAAAATCTTGTTACAAGAAGGGAATTACCCCCCCCCGAAAATGCCCTCACTCCAACTTCCAAGAATAATCATTCTATCCTTTTTAATCAAACCACTCATTAAAATACAAAATGTAACTGATTGTTTGATATGTACAATTGCGAGTCCGCCTATGGCGGGCGTGGCAATTTCTAAGTTTGCTTCCCATGCAATTGACGGATTACTGTCCCAAAATTCGCTATCGCTTGCCAGGACACTGTTACTGACCGTCTGTAGTAGGTACAGCGCACAATATTCAATGGTGAGAATACACATTTAACTTAAAGTCCTGTCCAATAACTTCTTCTAAAATGTAATTTTCTTTAATTTTCTCTGTTATGGATTTTCCCCATGTTTTTGAAAAAGACCCCTGCGCAAAATCTTCATAAATCATTATATTGGTTATAATTATATATTCCGGATATTCTGATAGAATCCGTTTTGATATATTTTCTTTCCCCAATATTTCGACGTTCGGAGGTATTAAATAATATAATTCATCATCGGAACTTCTGTCAGAAAGATAATTAATTATTGCCCCCTCAGGAAATATCAATATTTTATCGGAAGATTTTGTGTTCTTGTTAATATATTCTAACAACTCTATTGTTTCATTTATATAAATTGAACTTATATTTATTTTCCCTTTCGCTGTATAAAGTGTACATAAATTTTCTTTTTTAATGTTTTTTACATCTGCGATTGTGTAATAAATTGTAAGAATACATAAAAAAGTAATTATTATACAATACTTAACTTTATTTTTATTTTCACTGAAAGTAACAAATGAAATAAATGCCGATAAAATAACAGGGATGAAATATGTTCCGTATATTTCAAGAGAAATAGAACCTGCAACCTTAATGGAAGTTATAAATGCAGAACAAATAAGTGTATAGAGCAAAATATCTTTTTTATTATTATTTTTTCTTTTTAGAAAAAGTTTTATTGTAAAAAATCCAAATAAAATTGTCAGCAAATATCCTGAAAATTGGAGCCTGTTTGAATCCGGCTGAAATTTTGAAAAGATATGAGTGAGTGATAATACTGCATTTTTAACTGATTCAGGGGAGGGAATAAATCCGTTATAAAAATAAAAATATTTTGCAGAATTAGAATTGGCAAGCTTAATCATATACAAAAAGGAAGTGTATAAATCATTAAATGTAAAATTTTGATATAATAAAAT
>JAJQFK010000151.1 GCA_021201175.1 Candidatus Gastranaerophilales bacterium
ATATAATATTATTGAAGGAATTAATAAGAAAGATAAGTACTGTGAAAAAGTTTTTGATATTTGGAAAAAAGATTTAATCACAGGACTAATCAACGTTCAGAATATCTTTGATTCAGAGAGTATAATTATATCCGGCGGCATGGGGCAATTTATTGACGTTAAAGAAATCGAAACTCAAATAAACAAAGAAATAGTTGTATCCCCCGTAAAAATCAAACTTGCACAATCCGGAAATTATGCGGGTATGATTGGAGCGGCACTTCTCGCTTGTGATAAATTTAATACTGACATATTATGATATTTACTGTATAATTAGATTATGTTTTAACAGGTTAAGAGGTTTTATATGAAAATAATAGTAAAAACTTTATGTTATATATTAGCAGTTTTTTGTATATGGTTTCCGTTTGCATATTTTCACAGTTCACTGGATAAAAAAGAAATTAAATCCAGCCATATTCTTGTGGAAACGGAACAGGAAGCTATTGATATCAAAAAGCAAATAGATGAGGGTAAATCTTTTGAAGAAATGGTTGAAAAATATTCACTTTGCCCTTCAAAAGAAGATAAAGGGGATTTAGGATATAAATCCAGAAAAATGCTTTTCCCGGAATTTGAAAAAGTACAATATAAACTAAAACTTAATGAAGTTTCAGATCCCGTTAAAACATCAGCCGGCTGGCATTTAATTAAGAATTATGATTTAAAATATTACTCTGATAAAGAAAGTTTCTCTAAAATCCATTCGTATAATGAATTTTTAGTTAGATTTTTAAATTGAATAAAAAGTTTTTTTTATATATAATTCAACTGTAAAATAATGAGGATAGAATATGACAAGAAATCAACTTCCCGAAGGAGTGGGAAAGAAAATAGTCGAAGCATTAAAAAGACAAGCAGAAGCTGATATAACACCGGTTTCAGAAGCAGAGGTTTCAATGAACAATGCCCTGCCTTTAACAGATATTCAGGAAATTGCAGATGTTAAGCCTCAGGAAGAAGAAACAACAACGGTTACAGAAAATATAATAATTGAAGAAGAACCGGCTCCTTCTGTTGTTTATAGTCCGCAGCAAGAAGAAATACCGTTGCCCGTAAAAGAAGAAAAGCAGGTTTCATTCGTAACTAAACCTGCATTTGTGAATGAAAATATAAATACTATGCAGCAAAATATTTCTGAAACAGCTTCAAATATTAGAATACCGGCGAATGTTACAACATTAAAGAACTTAATAGCAGGACTTCCTGCCGGTGTAACAAAACAAACCGGCGCGCAAATTATAAAACAAACACTTGAAGCAATGGGAATTCCCATGAATAGTGTTTTAAAAGAAGCACAAGATGTTCAGGAAGAATTAAACAGTTCTACAAGAGAATGTATGTTAAAAATTCAAGAATACAAAACAAACATATTACAGTTAGAACAAAGTGTTCAGGAATATCAAAAGAATATAACACAAATTAATGATCTTGTAAGTTTATTTCTTTTAACAGACAAATAGAGTTTATAATAAAGTTAGATTGTGATTGTTCACATGAAGGGGTGTACCACCTTGGGTGCAATAGTTCCTTCATGTGTTTTTTTATAAAACAAAAGGAGAAAAAATGGATAACACAGACAAATTAATAATAGCCGGTCGGGAATTTAACTCTCGATTCATATTAGGTTCAGGGAAATACAATGTAGAATTAATAAAAGCCGCAATCGAACATGCCGGAGCTGAAATAATTACACTGGCACTAAGACGTGTAAATACAAACGATAAAGAAAATATAATTAATTATATTCCGAAAAATATAACACTATTGCCGAATACATCAGGAGCCAGAAATGCACAAGAAGCCGTAAGAATAGCGAAACTGGCACGTGAAGCCGGCTGCGGTGATTTTGTAAAAATAGAAATAATACGTGATTCAAAATACCTGCTTCCTGACAATTACGAAACAGTCAAAGCAACGGAAATACTGGCAAAAGACGGGTTCATTGTTATGCCGTATATGTTTCCGGATTTAACTACGGCAAGAGATTTAGTAAATGCCGGAGCTTGTGCTGTCATGCCGCTTGCAGCGCCGATTGGTTCAAATAAAGGACTTGCAGCCAAAGAATTTATACAAATTTTAACAGATGAAATAGATATACCTGTTATTGTAGATGCAGGAATAGGCAGACCTTCTCAAGCATGCGAAGCAATGGAAATGGGAGCTGATGCAATAATGGCAAATACAGCAATAGCAACCGCAGGGAACATAACCCAAATGGCGGGCGCATTTAAAAAAGCCATAGAAGCAGGCAGAGAAGCTTACCTTGCAAAATTAGGCAGAGTAAAATCAAAAGGAGCAGCAGCTTCCTCTCCCTTAACTGATTTTATTCACGCATAATCCGGTATCGAGTGCATTTTGCCGGAATAATAAAAAATAACTAAGGAGATTATTATGGAAGATTATATGCAATATATGGAAGATATGGAAATTATTGAATCCGATATAATGGATAAAGTGCTTGAGGAATCTTTAAATTATAATTATGACACTTATACTCAAAAAGATGTAATAGAAGCACTTGAAACCCAATATTTAACTATTGATAATTTTAAAGCACTTCTGTCACCTGCTGCTGAAAATTTTATTGAGGATATGGCAATTAAAGCAAAAGAAGAACGGGAGAAACATTTCGGGAATTCAGTTTATTTGTTTACTCCTTTATATATTTCCAATTACTGTGAAAATTACTGTATATATTGCGGTTTTAACTGCCATAATAAAATAAAACGAGCAAAACTGACTTTTGATGAAATAGAAACAGAAATGAAAGCAATAAAAGATACAGGGTTGGAAGAAATATTAATTTTAACCGGAGAAAGCCGTAAAATGTCTGATACGGAATATATTGCACAGGCATGTAAACTGGCAAGAAAGTACTTTAAAATGGTCGGGCTTGAAGTTTATCCGATGAATACAAAAGAATATGAGTATTTGCAAAAATCAGGTGCAGACTACGTAACAGTCTTTCAGGAAACTTATAATCCTCTTAAATATAAAGACCTCCATTTAGCAGGACATAAAAGAATATTTCCATATAGATTTAATGCGCAGGAGAGAGCATTAAAAGCGGGCATGAGAGGGGTCGCCTTTGCTGCACTTCTAGGACTTGATGATTTTAGAAAAGATGCACTTGCAACAGGTCTGCATGCATATTATTTACAAAGAAAATATCCCCATGCAGAGATTTCATTTTCTGTTCCGAGATTACGTCCAATAATAAATAATGATAAAATAAATCCGAAAGATGTTCACGAGAAACAACTTCTGCAAATTATGTGCGCATACAGATTGTTTATGCCTTATGCGGGTATGACCATTTCAACAAGAGAAAGAGCAGACTTTAGAGATAACATAATATCAATAGCGGCAACAAAAATATCAGCGGGAGTAAGTACCGGAATAGGTTCTCATGCAAACGAAACACAAGATAAAGGCGATGACCAATTTATAATAGCAGATGACAGAACGGTTAAAGCGATATATAATGCTGTTAAAGACAAAGGTATGCAGCCGGTTATGAATGACTATGTATATGTATAGGGTGAAAAGATGACGGAAATAAACAAAAAAAATATTTGCATTTACTGTTCCTCAAGTAATTATTTACCTGAAAAATTTTATATTTTGGGGCAAAAACTTGGAGAACGTTTGGCGAACGAACAATATAATATGGTATATGGCGGTACAACAGAAGGTTTGATGGGCGTAATTGCAAATAATGCCATTTTAAACGGCGCAATGGTTACGGGAGTTATTCCGGAACGTATTGCATCCTTCGGACTCAAACACCCGAATCTGGCAAAGGTTATTGTTACAAAAGATATGAGAGAACGTAAAGCCACTATGGAAAAACTCTCTGATATTTTTATCGCGGCTCCGGGAGGTTTCGGTACTTTTGAAGAAATATTTGAAATGCTGGTTGCAAAACAACTTGGATATCATACAAAGCCTGTTATTTTCTTAAATTATGACAACTATTACAAAAATATGTTGAATATGTTTGATACATTATATGAAAATAAATTTGCAAAAGAAGAAACAAAATCTTTGTATTTTATTGCAAGCAATCTTGATGAACTTTTTGATTATATTAAAAACTATAAACCGGATTATGTTCCGCTTAAATGGTAATTTTTTTGTAAATATTACCTATCATATAAAGACTGCCTGTTACAATTTTTAGCGCGTTCTTTGCTAAGATTTCATCAATATTGCTTTCTTCTAAAGGATAAAGATTGACCAAATTATTTACATTTTTCTTGTATTCTTCAAATTTAACTGCATTTTTATGATTAAATTCAAGAAAATATACTTCGTCGTGAGCCTCAAATAAAATTTCGGAAATTTTTTTATAATCTTTTGTATTAAGAGTTGAATATATAAATATTCTTTTTTGATTTTTAAAATACAAATCAAGACTTCTTTTTAGTTCATAAGCCGCGTCCGGATTGTGGGCGCCGTCTATCAAAATATTTCTGCCGCTTATATATTGAAGTCTTGCATTCCAATTGACTGTTTTTAAGCCGGATTCTAAATTATTCTCATTAATTTTCAATCCTGTTTTAATCAAAAAATTAACCGCACTTACTGCCAGTGCAAGATTTTTTTCCTGATAACAACCTAAAAGAGGAAACTCGTATTTTTTATTATTTATAATTGCATAATTGGTATTATTTTCAAAAATATTTATTATTTTATCTTCTGACTTAATTAACAAAGCATTTTTATTTTCGGCAGTATTCTTAATAACATTAAAACCCCTGTTTTGTACTGATACTATAACCGCAGAATCATACTTAATTATTCCTGCTTTTTCATAAGCAATTTTATCTATAGTATCTCCAAGCCGGTCGGTATGATCTAAAGAGATTGAAGTTATTATTTCAAGAACAGGTTTTTTACATACATTAACCGCGTCAAATCTTCCGCCCATACCGGTTTCCATTACTGCAATATCTATGTTATTATCATAAAAATATTTAAATGCACAAACGGTTAAAATTTCAAATTCAGTTAAATCTATATTGTTTTTATTTGAAATATCAGAAATTTCATCTACATAAAAAGCAAAATCATTATCAGAAATGTTTTCATTATTAATTCTTATCCTTTCTGTATATGAAATTAAATGAGGACTTGTATACATTCCGGTTTTATATCCGGCACATTTTAAGATATTAGCAAGGATTGCGCAAACAGACCCTTTACCGTTAGTACCCGCAATATGAATAACTTTAATTTTATCCTGTGGATTCCCTAAAATATCAAGAACCGCAAGCACTCTTTCAAGTCCGGGACGAATATGAAATTTTTCTTCTGAAGTTAAAAAATTTTCTGCACTTTTATATGTTGTAATCATTTTTTTATACTGTTTAACTGTTGTACTATATCCTTTGCAGGATTGTTCTTTGCTGCAAGTGCCGCTTTTTCCTGCATTTGAAAAAGTCTTGATTCGTTACTTAAAGTTTCTTTTATTTTACTTAAAAGATTTTCTGATGAACAATCAGAATCCTCAAGATAAAGAGCAGCCCCTTTTGCACAGATTTCTTTAGCATTTTTTCTTTGATGATCCTGCGCCGCATAAGGATAAGGAATAAGTATTGAGGCGGCATGACATTGAAGAATTTCAGTCAAACTTACTGAACCGGCTCTTGCAATAACCAAATCAGCAGCTTTAAGGGGATATACCATTTCATCAAAATAAGGACGGGCAATAATGTTGTCATTATATTTAAATCCCGGATAAACGCTTTCCAGTTTTTCGACAACCTCATCATAATTTTTTTTACCGGTTTGTAAAATCACAAACAAATCCATTTCCTCAACAAGATATTTGATAATATTAATCATTGCATCATTTATGGTTTTAGCGCCCTGCGACCCGCCCATTGCAAACAAAACATGCCTGTAGTGAACAACTTTTAAATATGAACGCGCTCTTTCTTTAGAAATGGTAAAAAATGCTTCTCTGACCGGATTCCCGTTTACAATTATATTTTTAGATTTTAAAATATCCTTTGAATTTTCAAATGCAACAGAAACTATTTTTGCGCCCGATGCTGCTAATTTTGAAACCATACCGGGAACAGAGTCGCAATCATGAATCATATAGGGCTTATTTAATGTTTTTGCAGCAAAAACTATAGGGGCGCTTACGTAACCGCCGGTCGTAAATATTGCATTAGGCTTATATTTTTTTATATAGCCCAACGCTTTTATATAAGCTTTAAAAAGTTGAACAGCCCAACTAAATAAAGAAAAAGTAATTTTCCTTGGCATACCGGTAACAATAACAGGTAAAAACTCAACTTCAGGATATCCTTTAACAATATCACACTCTAAGTTGTGCGGATTTCCCACAAAATAAATTTTTTTAGGAGTTTTATCTTTTAACAATTCATCTACAATTGTAAATGCGGGATAAATATGTCCGCCGGTACCGCCGCCCGAAATAAAATAAACATCATCTGACATTTGGAAATCTTCTCACTCTCTTTTTAGAAATATTTAACAAAACAGCAATCATACACATAGTAATAAATAAGGACGTACCGCCATAACTGATAAACGGAAGCGGAACACCAGTTGCAGGAAGCATGGAACTTGCGACCGAAATATTTATAAATGCCTGAATACAAATAGAAACAGTAATTCCGGCGGCAAGCAATTTACCAAAAACATCTTCACATTTTGCAGAGATTAAAAGACCTCTTTGCAGAAAAGCAAGAAATAATCCAATAATAATCAAACAACCTATGAATCCGAATTCTTCCGCCCAAACAGCAAAGATAAAATCTGTATGTCCCTCAGGAAGCCAACCGAGTTTTTGCCGCGAATTTCCGTAACCTTCTCCGAAAAAACCGCCGGCAACAAATGCAATCATCGATTGAATTATATTATATCCCGCTCCGTAAGGGTCTTTATCAGGATTAAACCAAATTTCTATCCTCTGTTTTTGAAAAGATCTAAGAACCAGACTTAAACTGAAAAATCCGCCAATTATTGCTGTAATAATAAGTTTTATTGAACCGCCCGCTGCAAAGTACATAAACATTGATGATAAAAGCAAAATCATAACCATACTAAGGTTTGGCTGCTTTAAGATTAATCCTAACATTATAACAATAGGAATATAATATTTATACATTTTGGTATTAAATAAACTTACATCTCTGGAAAAAGCACTCGACAACAAAAGAATTACGGATAATTTTGCAGCTTCGGACGGCTGAAATTGTATCGGACCTATTGCAAGCCATCTTGTTGCCCCATTCACGGTAACTCCGAAAAAATGCACACATATAAGCAGAAAGATAATAAACCAGGCAAAAGGCAAAGAAATATTATCAAGCAGTTTATAATTAATTCTACTTATTATAAATACGGCAATACAGCCCAATAAAAACCATATAAACTGTCTTTCAACAAAAAATGTGGAATGAGTTCCTTCCATAATACATTTAGGCGCCCCTGATGAAAATATAGCCAAAAAACCGATTACAATTAAAAATAAAACAATGAAAACAAGTGTATGGTCATAAGTTGACAATACAACAGCCCTGTTTATATTTTCAGAAGAATTATTGTAATTTGGATTTGACATAATTTTTAAATACTTCTCCTCTGTGCTCATAACTGTTAAACATATCATAACTTGCGCATGCAGGTGATAATAATACAATATCATTATCAAGAGTTAACGAAATATCAACAGCATGTTCAAGTGAGTCTGACAATATTATGTTTGAAAATCCGTTTTTTTCCATATTTTCTTTAAAACGCGCTGTCGCTTCACCAATCAAAATGACTGTAGAAACATATTTATTGATATAATTGCGGCAAAACTCGGTCAAATCTGTATTTTTATCCCTTCCTCCGGCAATAAGCGTAAGTTTTTTACCTTCAAACGACTTAACAGCGACGAATGATGCTTCCGGATTTGTTGCTTTTGAATCATTATAAAAAGATATTCCGTTAATTTTTGCCGTGAATTCAATTCGGTGTTCCACAGGCTGAAATTCCATAATTCTTTGTTTAATATTTTCGTTTGAAATACCGCAAAGTTTGGCAATCACTATCGCACACATAATATTCTGGTAATTATGTTCACCTACGAGATTAATATCATTGAGTTTTATAATTTCTTCTTCCGAATTTTTCTTAAAGAAAATTGCATTATTTTTCATATAGCAGCAATTTTTTTCAAGTTCTTTTGAATAAATATATTTTTCACCTTGATAAGATTTTGCAAATTCAAAAATTTTACTATCAGCCCCGTTAAAGACCGCAAATGAAGGCTGTTTATAATCTTGGAACAAACTTGTTTTTGCGGCGAAGTAATTATCAATACCGCCATGCCAATCAAGATGGTCGGGAGTAAAAGTAAGAAAAGAAGCAATTTGAGGCTTAAAAGCGGGAGAATAAGCCAATTGAAAGGAACTGACTTCACAAACAAAATAATCAGGTTTTTCTTCCAGCAAAGATGTAGGCGGAACACCAATATTTCCGCATGCCGGAGCTTTATATTCACTTGATAAAATATAAGAAGTTAATAAGGTTGTTGTAGTTTTTCCGTTAGTACCGGTTATTGCAATAAAAGGCGCGTCAGCTTCAAGATAAGCAAGTTCAACTTCTCCTATAACAGGAATATTTTTTTCTTTTAATCTTTTAAAAATTTCACTTTTAGGCGGTATTCCCGGACTTGTAACGGCGATATAAGAATCACTGATAAATTCATCGCTATGAGCTCCGGTTTCAACTCTTATCCCCTGATTTTTAAGTGATTCAACCAATTCTTTATCTTCCGGACACAAAGGCTTAAATTCTGTAATAAAACAATCCGCGCCTTGTTTTGAAAGATATTTTGCAGCCGATACCCCGCTTTTTGACAGACCTAATATTAATACTTGTGTATCAATCCAGTTTCTTTTCATAAAGATACTTGCTACCATAA
>JAJQFK010000199.1:0-796 GCA_021201175.1 Candidatus Gastranaerophilales bacterium
GCATTGAACAGTTTAAATTCTCTTAATATAACAAAAGATATTTTTGAAAGTATTCCATTAATAGATAACTTTTTTGGAGAATTTAGAAATATAACATTTGTTATGCAAAAAAATTTTAATACAAAAGATTTAAAAGAATATTATAGAAGAAAACAAGAAGAATTGTTAAAGGATAATCTTTTACGTTGGTTTATTGATAAAAGAAATGAAACAGTTAAAGAAAATCCTTTTAAACTTGAAAAGGAAATTTCTGTATACGCATATCTTCCGGATTTCTGTGGGGAAATAGTTGATAGTCGATTAAATATTGATAATGATATTCCATTAGAAACATTAGAACATGTAATCAAAGCCTATTTAATGAAGTACAATAAAGATTCTGATATTTATTTTAGCATTGACATCTTATTTAAAGAAAACGGAAGTGAAATAGACATATATTCGAGAATTAAAAATGGTATTATAATAATGGATAATTTTATCAATACAGTTATAACAGATTATCCATGTAATTGTTTAAAGTGTGTGAAAATAATTGAAAATATTAAGAAACTCAAAACAGAAATCTTGTTAAAGGATTTTTCTTTTTCTTGGGACTATACAATAGAGAATGATAAACTAATATGGGGACAACAAATTGAAATGGGTGCTAATGATAAAAATGGAAATCCTGTTTTAATGTCTGATTTGCGAGTACCAATTGATGCACATTTACCAATAAATCAAAATATAATAAATGATGATATGGAATTGTTTCAATATTATGCATCAATGCATTATACAATTTTTTTATTAC
>JAJQFK010000199.1:806-8915 GCA_021201175.1 Candidatus Gastranaerophilales bacterium
CTATTATCCCATTTGTTGCAACAATAAAAACAACTTTCTATAGAAAAGCTATACAAATTGAAAAATTAGTTAAAAGAGAAAAGGTTAGGGTTATTTATTTTATCGGTGAAAATTATTATTATAAGGCAAAAAATATTAAAGAATTTCAGCAGGTATATAGCCAACGTATTAAACATGCAAGTACAACGATATTGTCTCTAAATATGATTAGCAGAAAATATGAACATGTTATGACAATATCATTTGATACAAAAAATATTGAATGTGAAGCTTATGCTATAAACCAAATACTCACACCTAATGAAGAGATCAATTGTTATTGGCTAAATCCCATATTAGTTGCACTAAAGGAGAAAGAACTGTCAAATCCATAGAATGTTATTTGTATTGCTATATAGATATCGTTTTGCAAGTTTTTTTATTGATGCGTTAAATTGCAATATTGCTTTTTTATCATTCAGTATCATTTCAGTAATTTTAATATTTTTGTATCCAATTCTATTTGTATACAATAAAGCATGCGTTGGCGACATTGGGAAATAAATTTCAAAATCATCTCCTTGTAATTCAAATGGGTCAATATAACTAGCGTAAATATTTATACAAGGAGAGTCTGACGTAATAAAAGGGATTGATTTTTTGAAAGATTGGAATGAAAAACACCCCTACAAAAAATCGAGTTACTCTGCTTTATGCAAGGCTCGAATTAAATATGGGCAATTTGGCGAAGATGCGCTTTTATCTAAAAAAGGCTTTAAAGAAGAATATCGGGTAAAACCTGAATATTATGAGTATTATAAAAACCTTTATTTAAACCCTAAAGCACCCTCCGCAATTGATTGTTGGATGCAAACCTTAAATTATGCAAAACAGAAAGATAAAGTTAAAACCGCAAATTTTCCTTGTGATAAAACTTTTGACAGATTATTAAAAAAAGAATTCTCATCAGATGAAATTAAACGAGCAAGACGATATAAAGAAAAAGTGATTGCAAGCGATTATTCGAACATCAAAGCCAATGAATATTGGATTATTGAAAGTTATCAACTAAATTTTCCGATACGATTTAAAAACCGGTATTTTTATCCTTGGCTTACTGTGGTGAAAGATGTTAAAACCGCAAAATAGTTGGGGTGGTTTGTTTTTCACGAAATGATTAATTCAGGACATATCTTGCAGACTGTTTATTATGCACTTATAAAATACGGCAGTCCTCGAAAAATATTTATTAAACTTGGGGTTTGCCTATGTCTTAAAACCGACACCTGCACTATGTAAAACACCGGAAGAAAGAGAGCAATTAAAGTTTGCAATGGAGCGAAAGAAACGGGCATTCAATAATACAAAATCTTTTCTAAAGGATTTAAGAGAAATTTCTATGGAAGAAATATGTGAGAATTATAAGACCGCATATTATAAAGATATTGGGAAGTCAAATCCTGAAATTTTAAAATTAGTGACAGGTTCAAGTATTGAAGATGCTGCAAAAAAGGCAAAAGAACAAGAAGAAGTCGAATTATTGAGAGATAAATTTTACCACGAGCTTTATGAAAATACGAAAAATGATTAGGTTTGGTTTTGGAATGGCATTAAAACAGTATTTGAACACAAATTGAATAAAAGTCCCAATAATGTTCCATATAGCATGTTCATGATAGTATTATTATGTGGAAGTATTAAATAGAGGTTTTTCTTGTCAACATCTAATTTTGATTTCCTTAAAAATGAATATCCGGAACTTGCAAAACTTGGAAGTTTAGCCGAAGAGTTAATTGATACTGATGCAGCATCTTGTCTATCAAAATTGCGTCTTATTGCAGAATTTATTGCTAAAGATATTTATTACAGATATTTTCATGAAAAATCTACTCTTACCCAATATGAACTTTTAAAAGAACTTAAACCATACATAAAAGAACAATATATGGATGTTTTTCATATCATTAGAAAATATGGAAATGGTGCAGTCCATGAGAATATTGCAAATATTGATAAAACACACGATATTTTAAAATATACTTGGGGTTTATGTGTTTGGCACTATGTAACTAATTGTAATGGTGATAGTTCTAAAATAACAGTATATAGTAAGCCGGTAAGTAGAAAAATTTTATTAGAACAAGAATTAGAAGAAGCTAAAAAAAGAGCAGAACTACTAGAAGCCGAATTAAAAATTAAGGAAAAAGCTTTAATTGAAGCTTCAAGTGCCACATCAGCCACAAAAGAAGATTTTGTTAATAAACAATCTGTAAATGAAGAAACAACTGCCAGATTAAGTGACTTAACTGAAGCACAAACTCGTCATTTTATTATTGATAATATGCTTATTGAAGCAGGCTGGAATATTAAAAAAATTGAAAATTTTGAGATTGATATAAAAGAATTTAATACATCTGAAGTTAAAAGAGAAATCTGTGTTGAAGGTCTGATAAATACTCCATCAGGTAAAGGTTATATTGATTATGCTTTATATAACGATAATGGCAGAATAATTGCTATTATTGAAGCGAAAAAATCAAGAAGAGATGTCAAGGAAGGCAAAGAACAAGCAAAACAATACGCAAATGCTATTGAAAGAAACACAAATTTCAGACCTTTAATTTTTTATACAAATGGATTTGAAACTTACCTTTGGGATGATGCTAATTATCCGGAACGTAGAATTTTTGGAATGTTTTCGAAAGATGATATTTTAACCAGATTATTCCAAAGAGAGAATAGAAAAAACTTAGCCAATGTCGAAATTGATACAAGTATAACTAATAGAGATTACCAATTTATGGCAATCAGAAAAACCTATGAGGCTTTTTCTGCAGGACAAAGAAAAGCATTACTGGTAATGGCAACAGGTACTGGTAAAACAAGAACTGCAATGTCAATAATTAAAGGTTTGGTTGAATCTAATTGGGTAAAAAGAGTTTTATTCCTTGTTGATAGAGATGAATTAAGAAAACAAGCTGATAGTGCGTTCAAAAAACATTTGGATAGCTTATCTAGAGTTCTTGTTAATTCAGAAACAAGGGATGATAAAAATAATAAAGTTTATATTGCAACTTATCCCGCAATGCAACAAGCTTATCAGCTTTACACTCCCGGCTTTTTTGATTTAATAATTGCTGATGAGTCACATCGTTCAATTTATAATGTATATGGCGAAATTTTTAAATATTTTGATGCATTTCAAATCGGGTTAACCGCAACTCCCGTTGATTATATTTCAAGAAATACTTACAAAATGTTCAATACAGATGATAAAACTCCAACATTTAGTTATGAATTGGACGATGCTATTTCTGAAAAATATCTTGTTCCGTATAAAGTTCAAAAAGTACAAACCGGATTTATGGATCGAGGTATTAAGTTCTCTGAATTATCAGAAAAGCAAAAACAAGAACTTGCTGAACAAGTTGAAGATCCTGAAAAATTTGAATTTGAAAGTTCACAATTAGAGTCGCAAATTACAAATGTAGAAACAAATAGAAAAATTATACGTTCCCTTATGGATAATGGGCTAAAAGATTCAAGTGGCAAACTGGGGAAATCTATAATTTTTGCAAGAAATCATAAGCATGGACAACTTTTAGAAAAATTATTTAATGAAATGTATCCTCAATATAAAGGCGAATATGCAAGACTAATTGATTCTCATGATCCAAATGCATCAATTTTGCTTGATGATTTTAAAGGTGAGATTCAAGAAAATAAAATAAATATTGCTATATCAGTTTCAATGCTTGATACGGGGGTTGATGTTCCTGAAATATTAAACCTCGTTTTTGCAAAGCCAATTTACTCAAAAGTAAAATTTTGGCAGATGATTGGTAGAGGTACAAGATTATGTGAAAATCTTTTTGGATTAAATAAGCACAAGGAACATTTTGTAATCTTTGACCATTATGCAAATTTTGAATTTTTTGGAGAAAATCCTGAAGGTTACATTCCCGAAGAACAATTATCATTGTACGAACGATTATTCCAAGCACGAATTGAACTGGCAATATCTTCGCTTGAATTGGGGAATGAAGATATTTTTGATAAAACAATAGCGTTACTAAAAAATGATATTGAATCATTACCGAAAAAATCTGTAGATGTTCAAGAAAACGCAATGTTACTTGATAATATCCTAAAAACAGAATTATATTGGCAAAACTTTGATGAAGATTTTATTGAAGTTTTAGATAAAAAAGTAAGACCTTTGATGAGAAGACACCAAACTAGTTTTGCTCAAGATAAAGCAATGCAATTTGAAATTTTAACAACACAGTACGAAACTGCAGAGCTGGATAAGCAACTTCTTGAAAAAAATAATATTGATACTCAAAATCAAGATAAAAAAATTGAATATTATAAAAATAAAATCAGAAAATCCATTTTTGAACTTAGAACTACAATCTATAAGGTTAAAGAAAAAAATGATTTAATTGAAAAAGTTAAATCTTCTGAATTTGGCAAAAATTTTGATTACAATGAAATTGAAAAAATAAGAAATGAAATAAGTCCTTTAATGCAATATCGTCAAAGAGATATTGCAGAAGATGATTTTATTAGCATTGATATTAGTGATGAAATTGAAATAAATGAAGAATTACAGCTTAATTTATTCACAACTTTTGGCGAAGGCTTCAAACATGATTTAGAAGAATTTCTTAAAAAACTTTCAAGTGAAAATATTGTTCTGCAAAAAATTAAGAAAGGACAAAACATAACAGAGCTTGAAATTCAATCCTTAGTTTCTTTAATCTTGGAACAAAATCCACACTTCACATTGAAACAATTAGAAAAACTTTATCCTGACAAAGCTTATGATATTTCATTATTGATTAGAAGCATTATTGGCATTGATGAAGAAGAAATTAAAATAAGAATTCGTGATTTCCAACAAAAACATTCGACTTTAAACACTAAACAAATGCAATGTTTAAAACTGGTTGAAAATCAATTAAGAGCAAATAACTATTTAAAAGAAACCTCGTTCTTTGATAGACCATTTACCGGTTTAGGCGATGTTTCAGATATTTTTACAGAAGAAGAATTAGAAGAACTTTATAAGATATTAGATGGATTTATGATAAGAGAGAGAACCGTTGGATAATGACAGATAGAGAATTTAAGGCAATAATTGATGAATTATGGAATACCTTTTGGTCATCAGGAATAAGTAACCCTATTTCTGTAGTTGAGCAGATGACTTATTTGATTTTTTTCAAAATGTTTGAGGAACAAGAAAATTTAAAACAAAAAAAAGCTGCTCACTATAAAAAAGAAAGAAAATCCTTTTTTGAAGGTCGTGAAAATTTAAGATGGAGCAATTTTAAAGAGCTTGATTCTGTTACAATGCTAAAAACATATAAAGATAAAGTTTTTCCGTTATTGGAAGAAATAAATCCCGCCCTAAAAGATTCCGTTTGCCTTATTTCAAAGCCATCATTATTAGATACGGCTGTTCAAACTCTTGATAAAATGGACTTTTCTGATGGTAATGATAGAAAAGGCGATATTTATGAATATATGCTAGATAAGTTGGCTATCTCCGGACAAAATGGACAATTTAGAACACCTCGCCATATTATTGACATGATGACAAAGTTGGTTGACCCTCGTGTAGATGATAAGATTTGCGACCCGGCATGTGGTTCGGGAGGGTTTTTGTGTGGTGCATATAGATATATCTTAGAAAGCAATACTTCTGATGAAATGAAAGAAGTATCACCAATTTTTGGAGATAATCTAAGTGATGAACATAGAAAAAACCTTGATAATAATGTTTTCTTTGGTGGAGAATTTGACCCGACAATGTATAAAATTGGTTTGATGAATATGATTTTGCATAATATCAAAACAAAGAATATAAAGTATCAAGATTCATTATCCAAAGACGCTCAAGAAGAAGATAAATATACCTTAATTTTAGCGAACCCACCATTTACCGGGAGTATAGATGAATCAGATATTGACCCACATATAACAGCCGTTGTTAAAACTAAGAAAACAGAACTCTTATTTATGGCAAAATTCTTAAAGATGTTAGAAGTTGGCGGTCGTGCCGCTGTAATCATTCCGACAGGGGTATTATCAACAGAATCAAATGCTCATAAAACTTTAAGACAAAAATTAATTGAGGAAAATCAATTAGAAGCAGTTATTTCAATGCCATCAGGAGTGTTTAAACCTTATGCCGGGGTTGCAACAGCAGTTTTAGTCTTTACTAAAGGTGGGCAAACACAAAAAACCTGGTTTTATGAAATGGAAAATGACGGTTTCACACTTGATGATAAGAGAACTGTTATAGCAGATAACGACATTCCGGATATTATTGAAAAATTTGCAACAAAACAAGAAAGTGCAAAGTCATTTAATGTTACAATTGAAGATTTAAGAGAAGGTGAATATAATTTATTACCTTCACGCTATAAAAAAATAGAATATGTTCCACCAACATTTGAACACACTCCGCAAGAATATATTCAAATGTTGCTTGAATCTGAAAAGAAATCAATACAACTCCTTGAAAAATTGCAAAAGCAATTGGGAGGTAGGAATGTTTAAAGAATATAGATTAGGTGACCTCTGTACTATAGAATGTGGCTCTAGAGAAAAAGGTGGAGCTCTATTTGATGGAATACCTAGTATTGGCGGAGAACAAATTAATAGTGATGGTACAATAAATGTAAAAAAAATGAAATTTATTTCAGAAGAACACTTTGCAAACATGAAACAAGGCAAATTAGAAGGACAAGATGTTCTTCTTGTAAAAGATGGTGCAACAACAGGTAAGACTGCATATTATAATATCAATTTTCCTAAAGCTGCAGTTAATGAACATGTATTTATTTTAAGAGCAAATGAAAAAATCTTATCTAAATTATTATTTTATAAAATAAGTTCAAAAGAATTCCAAAATATTATTAAATCTGAAGTAAAGGGTATTATTGGTGGCATAAATTTATCAATAAAAAATATAAAATTAGAAATTCCCGAGTTAAAATCTGAACAAGAAGAAATTGTTAAAATTTTAGATTGTGCAAGTGAAATAATTCGTTTGAGAAAAGAATGTATAAAAGATGCACAAGACCTAATCCCAGCAATCTTTCAAGAAATGTTTGGAAATTCACTTCATGTAAAGAAGTTAGAACAGGTAAAATTAAAATCTTTAATTTTAGAAACAGAACAAAAAAATCCAAACTCCTTATTCGATGAATATTTTTATTATGTAGATATTTCGAGTATTAATAATGAATTAAACAGAATAGAGACACCTAAAAAAATTTCTATAGAAAATGCACCAAGTAGGGCAAGGAAACTAATAAAGTATAATGACGTTTTAATATCAATGACACGTCCATATTTAAAAGGTTTTGCTATCGTTCCAAGGGAGTTAGACGGACAAATTGCCTCAACAGGTTTTTCTGTATTGCGTGCTGATACAAGCAAAATAAATCCATTATTTTTATTTGCATATACAAAAACTGATATGTTTATAAATCAACTCCTTCCTAAAATGAAAGGAGCAAATTATCCTGCTGTACGAGATAGTGATGTTAAAAATGTTGAAATACCAATTCTTTCAATGAAACAACAAGAACTTTTTGCTCAAAAAGCCATTGAAATAGAAGAATATATTAAAGAACAACAAAAAGAGTTGAAAAATCTTGAAGATATGTTTCAGTCTCTTCTTCACCACGCATTCACCGGCGAACTAACAAAACATAAATTTAGAGGTGAAGACAATGCCTAAAACTCAAAAAGACTTAGAAAAACATCTTATCGATTTATATGATTCTATTATAAAAAATGGAAAAACTCATGATGAGGCCCTTCAAGAGGTCTCTGTTTATTGTTATAAAATGGCAAATTATAAAAGAGGCTTACATGATGAAAAACAATTTGATTATCTCGAGTTTTCACAAGTTGTTACACATTTGTCGAAGAAGGAATATGCAAATTCTTTAATTACAATTATTGAACACTGGAAAAAACAGGCGGATAAAGCACTAAATCCAACAAATAATAGTTGTAAAAATATTATAACCTTGTTTGCCAATCAAATTTTATTGTCTATGGATAAGAAAATAGTTTTTGACCCTGCAATTGGCTCTGGCTATTTGC
>JAJQFK010000210.1 GCA_021201175.1 Candidatus Gastranaerophilales bacterium
ATAGTGTAGATTGCACATTGTCAATAGTATAAAATCAAGTAATGAATGATTACACATATGTTTTGAAAAAAATAGGAATGAATTTCAGAGTAGAACGAATAAAAAAATCTCTATCACAGGAAAAATTTGCGGAAATCGCTAACGTTCACTCAAATTACATAGGGAAAATAGAACGCGGAGAACAAAATTTAACGATAAAAAAACTCGTAACACTCTCTAATGTTTTAGAAATACCCGCAGAAGTTATACTTAATATAAAGTTATAAATTTTAAAAAATACGTAAAATTATTTAAAAAAGACAATGATTTTGATAATCATTCGAACTTCCTGATTCATCAATAAATTTTTCTTGACAATATAAAAAAAAAAGAGAAAATAAAAAAAGAATGTTATAAACACATGCAATTGTGGAATAGCATAAAAGTTAGTATATAAGGCAGCTTTAGTAAGAGAATATTAAGGAGAGTTTTAATGTATTCAAAAGAAGAACTTGCGGAGTTAATTATTAAAAATCCGGAGGAATATAACAAGTATAAGGCAAGTGCAGGGGAATTAGATTTAACGGAACTGGATTTTTCTAATCTTACACTTGAGGAAATAGATTTTTCTAATACAGAATTAGGCGGAACTTCTTTTATTGATTCACATGTTTCAAATTGTAATTTTTCCGGAAGTGATTTGAATGCAGCAGATTTTACAAGAGCCAATGTTGTAGAGTGCGATTTTTCAGAAAGTCTTTTGAATGGTACAGACTTTAGTTTTGCAACGGTTAATTATTGTAATTTTACGGATGCTGATATGGCAGGATGTATTGTAAAAGAGGCTGAATTATCAGATTCAGATTTATCAGCAAGTTTAAATTTGTCCGCAACAAGAGCTGATGATACAACAATCTGGCCGGATAACGATTTATTACCGGATGATTTTGATACCAATTATTCAAAAGAAGATTCAGAGGACGAAGAAGAAAGCGCTGTTTCTGACTACTAATATAAATTTAATATTTTACATACAAAAAATACTGCTTCTCGTATACCGGAAGCAGTATTTTTATATTTTTAATAATTTATTTATCAGAAGGTATTCTCATTCCGTAAAAAGACCTTACAACAAATATTAATGCAATTATAAACAATATAATTCCGACAATAGGTGCTGCCGTTTTAAATGCCGGCGCTATAGCAATTTCCATCGCGAGAAGTCCGAATAAAGTTGTAAATTTAATAATTGGATTCATAGCAACGGAAGAAGTATCCTTGAAAGGATCGCCGACAGTATCACCGACCACGGTAGCATCATGTAAAGGTGTACCCTTTTCATTCAAATCAACCTCAACAATTTTTTTTGCATTATCCCAGCAGCCGCCGGCATTCGCCATAAACACTGCCTGAAATAAGCCAAAAATTGCAATACCTATTAAGTAACTGACAAAGAATGATACAGGATTTACATTCTGTGCTAACGGAGCAGAAAGGCAAGCGAACGCAAGCGCAAAAGCAAATAAAGCAATAAAAATATTTACCATGCCCTTTTGTGCATATTCCGTACAAATTTTAACAACCTCTTTAGAGTTATCAACATTTGCTTTACGGTCATCGCTCTCACCAAGTTTAATATTTTTAGATATGTATTCAACAGCTCTGTAAGCTCCTGTTGTAACAGCCTGCATTGAAGCGCCCGAGAACCAATAAATAACTGCGCCGCCCATCAGCAATCCTAAAATTGTATATGGATTCAACAGATTTAATATATCTTCCGGAGCTATTTGCAGTGTTTCTTTTATAACAAGTATTAAAGAAAATATCATTGTAGTTGCTCCTACAACCGCTGTACCTATTAATACAGGTTTTGAAGTAGCTTTAAAAGTATTTCCGGCACCGTCATTCTGCTCTAAAAACTTTTTAGCAGTTTCAAAATTCGGCTCAAACCCGAATTCATTTTCAATTTCTTTTGAAATATTCGGTATTTCTTCAATTAAAGATAATTCGTAAACGGATTGAGCATTATCCGTAACCGGTCCATAACTGTCTACGGCAATAGTAACAGGTCCCATTCCCAAAAATCCGAACGCGACAAGACCAAATGCAAATACTGAAGAATAATTCATAATATCCGAAGGGATATGTAAACTTGCGAAATACGCTATTGTCATTAAGGCAACAATAACAAGACCTATCCAAAATCCTGAAAAATTACCGGAAACAATTCCGGAAAGAATTGTTAAAGAAGCTCCGCCTTCTCTTGAAGCTGTTACAACTTCGCATGTGTGTTTTGCTTTCGGACTTGTAAATATTTTTGTAAATTCCGGAATCAATGCAGCGCCTAAAGTTCCGCAGCTTATAATTACCGCAAGTACAAGCCAAATATTTGACGGTAAATCACCTAACAAGTACCGGCTTAAAGCAAATGTCATACAAATAGATAAGATTGAAGTCAACCAGACTAAATTTGTTAAAGGCACTTCAAAATCAAAATTTTCTTTTTGACCGAATAAAAATTTATTCAATAATCCATTTATAGCATAAGCCGCTACAGATGTGATAATCATCAGATATCTCATAACAAATATCCAGGTTAAAAGCTGAATTTGATATTGAGGGAACACACCTAAAAGTATAAAACTTACGAGCGCTACACCGGTAACACCGTATGTTTCAAAACCGTCAGCAGTAGGACCTATTGAATCACCCGCATTATCTCCGGTACAATCTGCAATAACACCGGGGTTCCTCGGGTCATCTTCTTTTATTCCGAATTGAATTTTCATTAAATCTGAACCGATGTCAGCAATTTTTGTAAAAATTCCGCCCGCAACTCTTAAAGCAGAAGCCCCTAAAGATTCTCCAATCGCAAATCCGATAAAACAAGCACCTGCCAAATGCCCCGGAATAAACAAAAGTATGGAAAGCATTACAATAAGTTCAACGCTTACAAGTAAAACACCAATACTCATGCCTGCTTTTAGAGGTATATTTAAGATATCCAGCGGTTTATTTTTTAAAGCCGTAAACGAAGTTCTGGCATTTGCTAATGTATTCATTCTAATCCCGAACCATGCAACTCCGTATGAACCAAGAATACCTACAATAGAAGCCAATAAAATAATCAATACATTCTTTACACTCATTTCTTGCAAGAAACCGAAATAAAATGCTATACAGATTGCAATTAAAATTTCCAGTACAATTAAGAATTTACCTTGCTGAATAAGATAAGTTTTACAAGTTTCAAAAATTGTACTGCCTATTTCAATCATGCATTCGTGAGCTTTTACTGATTTTATTTGTTTGTAAGCTAAAAGTCCCCAGATTAAACCTAATGCAGAAACAATTATACCGACAAGAAGCAAGTTAAAACTGAAATCATCAAATTTTGGTACAACCAGATTTGCTTCTCCGGCATAAACAGGTATTGATGAAACCATCAATATCATAATAACCGCATACAATTTAAAAAGAGAACCGGTACATTTTTTTAAAAATGACATATTTTTCTCCTTTTCTACCAAATACAGTATAATATTATATATTATATTTTAAAATTTAACTACTTCTTAATCAAACTTTCCATATACTTGACAAATATATCTATGACATAGATAATGTTACTTGTAGATTTTATAAGCTAAATAGGGGTTATATATGGGAAAAAAGTATGAGTGTCAATATATTGGAGATACTTTAATTGATGAAAATGCAGATGAGTATAAAGAATTTTGTGCTCCCGAAGATACTCGAAATAATGGTATTTTAAAAAAGTTTTATGATAAACATCTTTTTAGAAAATCTTTAAAATGCAAACTAAGGGGCAAAGGCACCGGCTCAATAGCCGTTATTACAATGAACCCTTCTTTTGCTGATGAATATGGTCTGGATGAAACTATTGATAATGTTAAGAAATATATGAAAAAAATCAATAAATTCTCCGAATTTGAAATTCTCAATGTTTTCCCCTTGCGAATATCTAAAAATGATGATTTGCCCAAATTAATGAAAAAATATGATCCAAAAAATATCTATAAACAAGAAAATGACGACTATATAAAGGAAGTTATTAAAAAAAGTGATAAAATTTTTCTTGCATGGGGCAGGAAATTTCATAACGATGCCAGATGGATTTATGAATACGTGCAGGATAAAGAACTTTATGTTTATAACCTTAATCAAGATGCAACTCCTACGCATTTTGCACCGCAGGTTTATAACGTTATTACAAGAAAAAGATTGTATCAGGTTGAACTTTTTAAGAATAGAATTGATAATTGGTATCTTGAATATGTTTAAATTTCTAAAGAAAATGCCTTATATAAGGCATTTTCTTTTTGTATTTTTTTTATAAAACCTGAAATTAACTTAATAATTTTATGTAAGCATTAATTACTTTAATTCTTTTCTCTTGATTTTGAATTTTCTTAGGCGAACTTGAAGGATTTTGGGAGGATTCTTTTAATTTTTTTATTTCATACTCTCTTGCAGATTCAAAATCCTTTAAGGCTTCGTTATATTTTGCCGAATTATATTCACATACTGCTTTCTCATAATATGCCGAAGGCAATAAATAATCACTTACTTCAATACATAAATCATAATTTTTATTAAGCATTGCACCGGTCAACAAATTCAAAGCCGCAATAGTCTTATATTCGTTCTTATCCGCAATGGAATAAAAACCAAAAGTTGCAAGTGCAAGAGTTTTTTCAAAAAGAGGATAATTATCTATATACCGGATGACATTTTTATTTGCTTCGCCGGCGCTGTTCAAATCATCCAAACTCAGGTAGTCAGCAGCCATACTACTATATAAAAATGGCTCTTTATGAATTTTTTCAGCTTTTTTATAATACATTAGTTCTTTTTTTATTTTTTCCGTGTCTTGTTCTGCTCCGCATTGAAAATTTGTTAATAATTCTGTTTTAAAATAAGGAAATAATGCTGTTCCAAAAACAGCTTTATTCATGTAATATACATATTGTACAAATCTAAATATGAAAATTGCTAATACCGCTAAAACACCCCATAATATTTTCTTCTTCATAAAATCCTCCATTATTACTAATAAATTCCAATAACTATAAATATCATAACACGTGGGTGTGTAATTGCTTATTTTATAGTATTTTAATAACTAATGTTTATAGTATTACAATAAATTATGGCAATATGTAAGTAGAAATGTGCAATTTTTGCACGAAAAAATCCTGCACAGGATTGTAAAAGAAAACAGCCGGCATGCCGGCTGATAAATGAATATTGTATTTAATTATTGGGAAAAAGTTATTTACCCAATACCTTTTCTACCTTGAGAAGTCGTTCTTCAAGTTCTTTGTTCTTCTTCTCAAGCTGCTTGTTTTGTGTTTCAAGCTCTGTAATTCTTTTATCTAATCCGCGTACTCTTGCAGTTAAATCCTGTACTTTATAAAACAGTTCTTTTATTGAATTGACCATTGCATAGAAGATATTTTCTTGCCACACCGTTTTACAGTAGTTCGGCTTGAATATAAAGTGTTGATTCAAATTACTTAAAAAGCTCGCAATTGACGCTTTTGTTCAAAGCCCCTCTCAATGGACGCAACTAAGCCGGCAGAAACAATACTCCGGAGACACTAATAACATAACGCTGTACAAAAATTTTAAATATTGGATTAGTTTTACATTCCTGTTGTTTATGAAATTTCTATTAAGAAACTGCATTTTCTTTTTCTTGATTATTCATTGGATTCCAGGTATCTTTCAAATTTCCTTTTATTAAATTTTGATAAAACTTTTCTTTATAATCCAGTAATGAAAGTTGATTTTTTAATTCAGACATTTGTTGTAACGCTTTATGTTTTGTTTCTTTTATTATTTCATATCTTTCACGGATTGTAGAATCTCCTATGATACACAAATCTATATATCTTTTTATTGATTTATTATCTGTTCCTACAGCGCGGAGGCATTTTACTATTTTAATCCAGTCTAAATCATTTTCGGAAAACTGTCTTATATTATTTTGGTTTCCGGTTACAAACGGAAAGAATCCGCTTTTTGCCCAAGACCTCAAAGTGTGTTCGGATATCCCCATTTTTTCAGCAGCTTCTTTTACTGTGTACATATTATGTTTCCTATTTCTATACAGAACTATCTTGTTTCGCCTTATTTGCGACTTCCATTTCAAGTACTTTTATTTCTTTTAGTACCTCCGGTAAAATTTGTTCAAGTGTTTCTGTTACTATCGGGTCAAATTGCTTGCCGGCGAGGTCTTTTATTTTTGCCATTGCTTCATTTGGCGTAATTTGTTTTCTGTAAATTTTGGGTGTTACCATACTGTCAAACGCATCTGCTACCGCAATTATTCTTGAACCAATCGGTATATCTTCTCCTTTTATTCCGTAAGGATAACCGTTACCGTCATAAAATTCATGATGGTATTTTATTATTTCTATGACATCTTTTAGTTGTTTTATGTCATCTAATATTTTTATACTGTGATAAACATGTTTTTGAATTTCACTATATTCATCTTTTGAAAGAGCCTCAACTTTTGCAAGAATATCATCTGATACGCCAATCATACCAATATCATGCAACAAACCTGCAAGTTCGATTTTACCTGTTGTTATTTCGCTTAAATGCAAGGCTTTCGCAATTTCTACCGCATAACATGTAACCCTTCTGCTTCTGCCCAGAGTGTAAGAATCCTTTGCATCAAGAGCTTCAACAATTGCAGTGATTGTTCCGGCAAATAAATCCTTCAAATCATTAATTAAATTATTGTTATCGTGTCTTAATTGCCAATATTCAAGCGCATTTGATACAATTAAAATTAATTCCTCCGGATTATACGGCTTCTTTATATATCTGTATATTTTTGCATAGTTTATTGCATCGATTAAAATTGAAGCATCTGAATATGCTGTAACCAACAGACGCATTGTATTCGGCGAAATTTCACAACTGCGCTTTAAAAACTCTACTCCGTCCATTTCCGGCATTTTATGGTCAGATAATATGCAATGGAAATTTTCTTGTTTTAATATTTCTAATGCCATCAATGGTGATGTTGATTTGGCTATATCATATTTTCCTCTTAATGTTCTGTATAACAATGCCAAATTGTCCGGTTCATCATCAACAATTAAAATCTTATATTTATCCATTATTTCCTCCGGAAACTAAACTTTCATTTAAAGCTTCTCTATCTATATTTATTGGCAGTGTAATAATAAACTTACTGCCAACCCCGGGGGTTGATTCCACTTTAATATCCCCCTGATGGTTCTTTATAATTTTATAAGTAATAGACATTCCAAGTCCGGTGCCTTGTCCGACCGGTTTTGTGGTAAAAAACGGATTAAATACTTTTCGTGCGGTTTCTTCGTCCATGCCCATTCCGTTATCTTCTATTTCTATTACCAAATTTTTATTATCTTTATCTGTGTTTATTCTTATCCAGATATCTCCTTGTTTTTCAATAGCGCCGACAGCATTGTCGAAAATATTCATAAATACCTGATTTAACTGTCCGCCGAATGCTTCTATTTTTGGAACATTTTCCATATATTCTTTATGAACATTTGCTTTATTTTTAATTTTATTATGAAGAATATTCAGCGTTGTATCAATTTCATGCGGAATATCAACATCAGTAATAGCAACTTCTTCCATTCTTGAAAAACTCTTTAAATCCTGAATAATATTTTTAGCTCTATCAGCCCCTTCTTTACAGCTTTTAATCAAATCAGGCATATCCGATTTTAGAAATTCATAATCTATTTCGTCTTTTAATGCTTTTATTTCTTTTAATTCTTCGGGCTTTAAAGATGAATCATACTTAGAATACGTATCTATAATTTGAATTAAATCATTAGAATAATTGCTTAAATGAACCATATTCCCGTAAATAAAATTAATAGGGTTATTAATTTCGTGCATTATTCCGGCAACAAGTTCACCCAACGATTTCATTTTTTCCGAATGCACCATCATTGCCTGCGTATTTTGAAGCTCTGCGTATGCACTTTTTAATTCTTTAGTTCTTTCCTGCACCTGATTTTCAAGTGTAGAATACAGCCTTTGTAATGCGTTTACCATTAAATTATAAGCTTGTACAAGTTTATTTATTTCATAATATTTTGTATAATCCAATCTGCCGGATAAATCTCCGTCTGAAATTTTTGAAATCGTCTGTTCCATAGTCGCAAGCGGTTTTACTATACTTTGTGAAAGCATATATGAAATAATTATTGTTAATATCATTACTATGCTGAAAAATATTTTAACAAATCCTGTAATTGCGTTTTCATATTTTTCTTCCGGTTTTGGAACTATAAGATATATATTATACTTTACCTTGTTGGAAGTCGGTACACTAATACTCTCTGAATTCAATTCTGTTTTTATTACTTCTTTTTGAACAAATAATGTTCTGTAATCATCCGCAGTATAAATAGGAGAATATATAAGCTTAAAGCTTGAAGGATTATCTTTAATCTTATAAATATACTGTGATTTCGCATACAAAGAACTATAAACAGTGTGCATATTTTCGTTTGTAACCACAATATCCTGAACTTTGTAATCGCCAATTAAAACTGAATTTAATTGTGCTTTTATTGATGGCAGACTATCTAAAAATTCATTATCAGTTTGTACATTATTTTGAAATACTTTAAGACTTTGAATAAACTCAGACGGCAGCACACTTTCCACAGATTTAATTGAATCCCTTGAATAAACATACATTACCGCTTCAACAATACTGACCGTAATTAATATTATAATCATTATACTAAGTCTTATAGTATTATTATTGTTAAATCTTAATAGCGGAGAAGTTTCATATTCGTTTTTTTTCTTTTTCTTTTGTGTTTTCTTAATCACAGATTTTTCCTT
>JAJQFK010000230.1 GCA_021201175.1 Candidatus Gastranaerophilales bacterium
ACGAAATTAAATGTCCTAAATGCGGAGAAATTTTTCAGACGGATGAAAATTATTATGCTGAAATAGTAAAACAGGTTAAAGACAAAGAATTTTCAAAAGAGCTGAAAACAAAAGAACTTCAATTTGAAAAAGACAAAAATAATCTTATTCAATTAACTAAGCTGGAATTAGAAAAAGAATTTGCCAAAGAATTAAGTTCCAAAGAAGCGGAAATAAATAAATTAAAATCCGAAATTAAATCAGAACAGATTTCTAAGAAATCAGAAATTAATGAAATTATATCTAAAAAAGATAAGGAAGTTACTGAACTCAAAAACAAATTAAATTCATTCAACAAGGATAAAGACCTTGAAATAGCAAACATAGTAACTGATATGAGCAATAAGTTATCAGCACAGGAAAATTTTATTCTAAAAATTACTAACGAAAGTGAGTTAGCGGAAAAAGAACACAAACTCCAAGAGCAATCCTTAAAAGACAAGTATGAAGCACAATTAAGATTTAAGGATGAAGAAATAGAACGCTACAAAGATTTCAAAGCAAGACTTTCGACTAAAATGGTGGGTGAAAGTTTAGAACAGCACTGTGAGATTGAGTTTAACAGATTGCGTGCAACTGGTTTTCAGAATGCTTATTTTGAAAAAGATAACAATGCAAAAAGCGGAAGTAAAGGTGATTATATATACAGAGATAAAGATTCTGAAGGAGGAGAATTTATCTCAATAATGTTTGAGATGAAAAATGAAACAGATACAACTGCTGTCAAAAAGAAAAATGAAGATTTCTTAAAAGAACTGGATAAAGACCGCAGGGAAAAGAATTGCGAATATGCAGTTTTAGTATCTTTATTAGAACAAGAAAATGAATTATATAATTCAGGCATTGTTGATATGTCGCACAAATATAATAAGATGTATGTAATAAGACCGCAGTTTTTTATTCCGATTATTACGCTTTTGAGAAATGCTTCGTTAAACTCATTGGAGTATAAGAAAGAATTATCTTTAGTTAAAGCTCAAAATATTGATATATCTAACTTTGAAGCAGCTATGAATGATTTTAAAGATAAATTTTCAAAGAACTATGAATTAGCAAGCAAAAAGTTTAAAACCGCTATTGAAGAAATAGATAAAACAATAGACCATCTGCAAAAAACTAAAGATGCATTATTATCATCAGAAAATAACTTACGTCTTGCAAATAACAAGGCTGAAGATTTAACGATAAAGAGATTAACGAAAAATAATCCTACTATGCAGGCGAAGTTTGAAGCTTTATCGAATTGCTGAGACGAAGAAATATTTCTTAAGTTTTTTAACTGATTATAAATATAAACTCTGGCGGTAACTGAAAATGCTACTGCCAGAGTTTAATTATTACGGAATTATTCTTCCGATTCGTCTGTTGATGATAGTAAATCATCCTCTGTTATTTCGCCTGCCTTATAGAGAAATAGTGCTTCTGCTATTTTTTCTGTAAGAGTAAAATCTCCGACGGTCAACGGGCAAAGCTGTTTAACAACATAGCAATATACGTTTTGGCAGTAGGTCAACTGCATTTTAAGTTCAAGATTGGCTTCAAGATAATTGTTTATTGTTTCAAGGGTTAACCCGAACAACTGCAACCCTGTGATAAAATCTAATGCGGTCATTGTAAGATTGTTTATGCGCTCTTTTTCTTTCTCTGCCTGTTCTGCTTCATATTCTTCCTCCGTATACAAAACCCCGTCTTTAATAAGGTTTTCAGTTTCCTGAATTTCCAAATCCTTATATTGAGGTGTAAACACAAGAGTATTTATTAATCTTTGTTTATCCGTGTCCGATAATACTATTGTGTCATTTTGTTTGATATAATATGTGGTCATTATTTTCTCCTGTCATATTGTAATTATCCGTTTTGTCACGAGCTTTATTTTTTATACACTGCCGACTGCGTATATAAATCTAAATGATACGGTACTTCCTACCATATTATAGCCGCAGGTGACAGTATCACCTTTGTGTGCGGGAACAAAAACTCTCCCGGAAGCACTAGAAACAGCCGTAGAACGGCATTCTATTTGCAAACTTCCGGCTGTATTGTTCGTTAAAGATATATAATTCGCATTCGTACTGCTCCCGTTATATTTTACAACGCAGAAGTAACCGTCTGCCGGTGCTGTATATGTTGAACCCGAACTTCCTAATGTTAAATCGGTGTAAGTACTTGACGGCATTGCATAACCGGCTGCTGTACTTGTGCCGGTATCGGTGAGATTTGACAAATCAACATCCGCTTTGCCGGTTAAAGCATTTGTCAAGATAATATTTTTGTTATAACAGTTCAAAGTCAAATTACCCTCACCAGACGAAATAGTCAGAGTACCTGCGTAAACTTCATTTAGACCTTTTGTTACGGTTGATGTTGTCGTTTCTGTGCCTTCTTCATCTGTATCGGTTGTTATTGTTATCTTTTGAAAATCGTAAGGAACTTTGGAAGTATTTAAAAGGTAATCACCTGATACGGCGGTTGAAGGAAAAGCAGAGCCGTATGTTATTTCATTTTGTGTTAAGCTTATTGATTTATTAACAGGGTCTATGAAAATTTTATATGTTCCGTCCTCGAGGTTATCTGCTGTATATTCAAGCGTATCAGATATTGTATAAATTGTTCCGTTTGCGGTTGTAACATCAAAACTGCCAGAGGTTGTTAAAACATTGTCGGTTAAACTCAAAAATGCAGGGGCGCCGTTTGTGTCAACTTCACCTGTATTCACACAAAATACATTATATTGGCTTAAACCAGTAGCGGTTAAATTACTTAACTCCTGATTAGCATATTCACCTGCTTTAATTTCTGCAAGTTCTTTAATATATTCAACACCTTCGTCTGTGAGATTGGATAAAGTGTTATTAGCTCGTGACTGAATCATGCTCGCTATATCATTTGCAATATTCTTAATTGAAGTATTAATTGAATCTCTGATACTCATTTTATATCCCCGTTATTTTATAATCTGGTCTATGAAAGAATATAAAATTTTAAAGAAACAAAACAGAAGCAAAAGAACAGTGAAAGTAATGCCAGGTTAGGACAGATACAGGGTACAAATGATTAATATACTAAGATTAAAACCTAAAATAAATAAACGGATTATAGGTAGAATTTGCAATAAACATTGTTGAAAATATAAGAAGAAAAATAAGCCATAAATTTACGACCCCTTTTAAAATTTTATTATTTTCCGATTTTTGAAGCATTTTTGAAAATATAGGAGTTGAACATAGAATAGCCACTATAAGCATTATAATTTCAAACCTGTCAAGATAATAGGCATGCGGATAGAGAACATCATGGATTTTAACAATCCCGAACATGTTTTTTAGATATGTAAAAGCATAAGTCATATCATCGCTTCTAAATATCACCCAGCCAAGTACAAAAATAAGAATTGTATAAATATGCCTTAAAATCTTCTTTAGCCCTGATAAAACTTCATCCTTTTTACCTATGCCTAAGACCTTTTCAATGATTATGAAAAACCCGTTCCAAACGCCCCATATAATAAAATTCCATGAAGCTCCATGCCATATACCCGTTAATAAAAAGACAATTCCTAAATTTCTTAAAGTTTTAATCAGCCCTTTTCTGTTTCCGCCAAGTGAGATATAAACATAGTTTTTAAACCATGTTGATAAAGATATATGCCATCTTCTCCAAAATTCTGTTATAGATTTTGAAATATAAGGGTAGTTGAAGTTTTCTAAAAAGTTAAAACCAAAGATTAATCCTAAACCGATTGCCATATCGGAATATCCCGAAAAATCGAAAAACAGCTGAAAAGAATAACAAATTGCACCAAGCCAGGCAATAAAAGGTGAAAATGTATCGGGAGATTGAATAAATATTTTATCTGCTACAGCCCCCAGAGTATTTGCTATTATTATTTTTTTAGAAAGACCTATAATAAATCGTTTTGCCCCAAGTGATACTTTATCAAAAGTCACATCTCTATTCTCAATTTGAGCTTCTATGTCATGATATTTAACAATAGGACCTGCTATAAGCTGAGGGAACAAAGAAATATAAAGAGCGAGTTTATAGAAATCTTTTTGTACTTTGACTTCATCTCTATATACGTCAATCAGATATGACAGAGCCTGAAATGTATAGAAGGAAATTCCAATCGGCATAATAATTTCAAGTAAATTTATGTGAGAATGAAAGACAGAATTTATATTTGAGATTATAAAGTCAAAGTATTTAAAATATACCAAAAACCCTAAATTAACAAGAATTGTTCCCAATAAGACGGTTTTTGCTTTGTATTTATTATTTTTGAATTTATCAATAAGAATTGCCCCGTAATAATTAACAATAATCGTTACAAGCATTATTGCAAGATATTTAGGCTCGCCCCATGCGTAGAAGATTATGCTTGCAATAAGCAAAATCGAATTGTGCAGTTCTTTTTTAGTAACAAGATACAATAAACATACAATCGGCAAAAATATGTATAAAAATGTAATTGATGAAAACAGCATTTTCTAATCCTCACTTGCCAAATTTTTTAAGGCTCTTAAATTACCTACAGTTATGCAAAGTACAATTATATCGGGTTTATAATCCAAAATATCCTTTTTTAACCTCTTTAGAATTTTAAATTCTTCTGAAATCGGAATATCTTTTACACCGTTTAACCTGAAATAAATTGTGTTTTTAAAAGTATAAGGTAAAATTTCTGTTAAATCTTCATTCATGCTTGTTCCTGTCATCAAAACTTTTAAGTCAGCTACTTTTTCATATTTAAAAGATTTTTTCTTTAATTTAGAAACATCTATAACCGTCTTTTTCATATTTTTTTCATCTTTATGTGTGTAATAATTATACTTAGTATCAAGTATTTTGAGTGCTTTCTTTTCTGGTAGATTAATCAAAAAACAATTTGTATGCCCTCTATAAAAATCTCTTCCCCAATCAGAACGAATTAAATTATTTTGACTGACATTAAAATCATCCTGCCTTACTTCTTTTAAGTAAGGATAATCCTTTTTCATCTCTTTTATTAGAGCTTTATACCCTGTATAAGCACCAAAATCAGTCCAGTGGGGGTCTGTCTTAAAAAATACATAGTTTTCTTTTGAGGCTTCTTTTAGCTCTTTAAAAGGATAAATTACAGGTATTGAGGTTTTTTCTTTGATTTTTTCAACAGGTTCTTTGTAATTATCCGTATTATTTTGAGACAAAAAAGTTTCCTGCATATAAATGTACTCTTTTTTAGGCACAACAAGCAGATAAAGTTTTATATTATTTTTCTTGCAAAAATTGTCAAATCCAATCAACCCGTCAGCACTTTTCTCAATTTGTTCAGATGTTAAAGACTCCGATATAATCGGTAAGCTAAACTCCCAATTAGTTTTTTTATCTAAATATGCTTTTGAAGTTTTATAATATCTGCTTGCAATATTATATGAAAATCCTTGATACAGATTAATCAATAATTTTCTCATTCCAAATCTATCTGAAATCCAACTTTCATAGTCTTTTCCGAAATTGAGATTTATGGAATTGTCTTTGTTAAATAATGTCTTCCATTCTGCGAGATTTCTGTTTTCCTGCTCCGATTTAACCTCCTGATTAATATTAAACATAGGAATAAAAAGAAGTGCAGCACATATTGCAAGAAAAATAATATCGAGTCTTGATGCATTCTTATTGATTTTAAAATCCGCAAGATAAGAGGTTAACTTTAAAAAGAGTAAAAAGGAAAGAGTGCCTATTATAAGAAATATCTTTAAATCAAACTTTTTTGCCTGCTTTGCAGTTATTCTTTCGGAGTAATCAAGAGTTGCGGTGTCACTATTTGGAATTATGACTAAGCTGTTATCGTTTATTTTTAGTTTCGCATTTTTAGACTTGAATTTTGATAAATCATTAATCCGATATTTTCCATCTCTAAATGAAAGATTAGATATTTGATATTCAACATGAGGTTCAATTTGATTTAAAATCAGCCTTAATCTTTTGGGCGGAGTCTTTTGACGAAATGAAATATTATATTTCTTCGTCTTTTGAAGATTAATTTCACTTTCGTTTTCATAAGATTTTGAAAAAGATGGGTCATCTTTCCTGTTCAAAACGGTTGTAATAATAATCGGATTTTCGGATTGTGATTTTATATCCATTGAAAAAGTCAGAGGACGAGAAATAAGCCAATAATTAAAAGTAACTACAATAACTAATATTGTTAAAGCTATAGATATAAACTTTCTCTTTTTCAATTCTTCTCCTAATGCACCATTTTATCTATTTTGGTGTAAAAGTCCGATAAAGCACATATAATAGGGTTTTATGGAATAGGAAATTTTTTAATTTTAAGACGCCGTATAAGATTAAAATTTTTCTTGTTTGTGTTATTATTGGCTTGTAGAATATATGCACCCGAATAGATAATCTGTTGTATTTATAATATGGTGAATTTCCGCTGTATCACTTATAATTCAAAGTTATTGTATGATATATCTATTTCATCCTGGTCTACTCCGATATAGCGTAAAGTAATTGCAGGTGATGAGTGATTTAATATCTTTTGCAACAGTGCTACATCATTGTATTTTTTATAAAAATGATATCCGAATGTTTTTCTCATGGTGTGCGTACCTATATTTGCACTAATTCCAAGTTTTTTACAGGTATCATTTAAAAATCGGTACACTTGCGACCTATCTAACCTATGATGATGTTTACCCACAAATAACGGTTCTTCTTCAACTATTGAATAGGTCTTTAACCTTTCTTTGGATAAATATTCTTCTATAAGGTCTTTTAACTTCTTATTCAAAGGAAATCTTTTATACTTTCCTGTTTTTCTTTCCTTTATCTCAACATAATTTTTGTTTTTGACATCCTCAATATTTAAACCAAGTATATCTGAAATTCTAAGCCCTGTATTTGTACCGAATACCCAAATTAACTTATTTCTTATACTGTGCACAGCTAAATAGTTTTCAATAGCTTCTACATCTTCCTTGCGTTTTATCGGCTCTACCAAATTTTTCATATACATTCCTTTCTTGCACCTCTTTAACTGTTTTGGTGTATTAAAAAATTAAAGTGAGCTTGCACTATTGACAAATAAAATTAATAAACTGCCCAGTGCGGTTGAAAAATTTAGAATTGTGGTATATTATGGATGTATAAAATTTAATATACTCATATAGAGTGTGCGAGGGGCAAGCCCTAAGACCACACAGCAACCTACATATAATATGCAAGGTGCTAAAGCTTGAACGATGGGTAGAAAAAAGTTTAATTAAAAATAGTTTTTGATTAAAACCCGTCGTTGCGATGGGTTTTTTACTTGCTTCTTTTTATGGGTTAAAAAAACGACAAAAGGAAGCAGAGTGGCTCAAAGCAAAAATACAACTGCATATTATTGTAAAATGACTGACTTGGACAGTCACTCTGAGCTGACCAGACGTAAATCCGTCAACAAAAAACTTAATAAATTCCTTCAAAAAGTCAACTTCCATCCTAATTGCAGCGTTTACATAAGTATAAACATGGATATAAAAGAAGCACTGTACAAAAAATTTAAAAATCTTATAGACTTGAGAAATATCTTCAAGACAGATGAAGACTGCATAAAATTTTTAGAGGAACTTATCTGGGGGAATGAACCAGTAAGCCCTTTTGATGAAAACTCTAAAGTATATAAATGCAAAGACGGCTGGTATAAGTGTAAAAATACGGGTAAAGAGTTTAATATACTTACTGGAACATTATTTCAAAATACAAAGATACCTTTACCTATTTGGTTTGAGATAATTTTCCGTGCATATTCGGATAAACGTGGACTTCCAGCTACAATGATTGTAAGAGATTACGGATTTACATATCAAACAGCCTGGTACATGTTACATAAAATAAGAAATGCTATGGGTGAAGAAAATTGTCAGGAATTAAGCGGAACTGTTGAAGTAGATGAATACTTCGCTGGCGGGTCGCATAAGAATATGCACTATGATAAAAAATTGGAAGCAAAGCAAAAACCTAATCAAGGAAAGAAACCGCTTCAAGGATTTGTAGAAAGGAATGGAGACGCTGTTATCACTGTAATCAAAGACAGAACAGACTCTACTTTAACAGCTGGTGTTCTTAGATATGTTAAACAAGGTTCAACATTAAACAGTGATGATTGTCAGAGTTATCTAAAATTACCGCCTGTTTATAATCATAACTTTGTAGTACACAGCAAAGGAATTTATGTAAGCAAAGATAATAAAGATGTTCATACAAATACAATAGAATGTGTTTGGTTTGGGATAAAAAGAATAGAAAATACGTATATTAAACTCTCCGAGAAACACATGCAAAATTATGCAAATGAAGTTTGTTTTAGGTATAATGTAAGAAATATAGGTAATTCAGCGAATGCCTGTACCTGGTTCTTACAAAAAATACAGGGAACCAATATAACATGGAAGGAAATCAGAAATGCAAAATATACACAATATAATAGAAATAAAGCGAGGTCTGCATAAAATTTGTGGTCGTGAGATTGTGGATATAATTGCAAAACTGGATAAGTGTGAAGAATTTTACCACGATTTATTTCTTACTTACGGATTAGTATATAATACAGAAACATTAATCCAAAAAAGAAGTTTTATAGCTGAAGTTACAAAGTATTTTATTTTGGACAGATTACCTAAAGATTGCTTATACCTTAATGAGGGTAAATATGAAACTAATAATAAGAAAGAATTAAAAAAACTTTTAGAAAATTCTATTGGAGTTTTTTATAAACTGCGTGAAGATTCTGATAATAACGAAGATTTTAAGAAAAAATATGCTGAATATTTTAATGAAGAAATAAAAG
>JAJQFK010000110.1:0-5173 GCA_021201175.1 Candidatus Gastranaerophilales bacterium
CTATTAATTTTTGTAAAATTTGAATTATAAAATGTCATGTTTAATAATTTTCATGTTTTTATAAAGGAGTAGAAAAGATGATAAAGAAAGGAAATTATTATGAACATTAACAAATTAGGAGAATCAGTTTTTAGTGCAAGTGCAAAAAAAGATTTGTGTTCTTCCTCTGCGGAAATACAAAAGAGGCTAGCAACAGCATTAAAACCCCTCGAGGAAAAAACTGCCGAAGTGGCTTCAAATCCAAAATTTGCAAAATTACTTGAAGGTACAAGTAAAAAAATAACGACACCAAAAAATCTAAATCTTGAATATTTCACAAGCAATATTAAAAAATTAAAAAAATAAATAATATGTGTACAATAAAAAACAGTCCGATATCGGGCTGTTTTTTAACTAATTTACTTAGTCTATTTGCAAGAAAAAATATCCCTTGTGGCTTTAAGGGGAAACTTGAATAATACATAAAGCGGCTATAAGAAAGCTGCTTTATATAGATTAAACTGCCGCCCCAAAATTAATTACAACATTTGCGCATCTGTCAATGTATAGTTTGTTAAGGAGTTTTCTTTAACCTGAATACAAATATATGTCATTGTTTCGGATGTGCTTTTGATTGCTCTTACATTTTCTGTACCGACTCTGACTATTGAACCTTCCTTAACCTTAATTTCTTTGTCATTTACAAGAATATAGCCTTCGCCCGATAAAATTATATAAATTTCTTCATTTTCTTTGTGCTTATGTGTACCAAGATAATTTTCACTTGAAGGAATTGTACTAATTGAAATTTCAGCCCCCGTTAATCCCAAAACTTTATTTAAAAATAATTTTGAATTGCATTGCAAATTTATGTCTTTATTCTCCATTATGTATTCTGTTATTTGGCTGAATTTGCCAAAATCGGCTGAAGAATATTGTGCGTTCTGTTCCAAGTTTTCAGGTTTTTTTGATTCATTTGCAAAATTAAAAGTTGTGTTCATAAGTTCTCTCCTTTTATTAGATGTCTAACTATTTGAATAAAAATTTTTATTCTAAATTTTTGTTTATTTTTTCAATCAGCATTTCAATATTTTGAATTTCTTTTTCTGTTAAATCTTTATAGACAGTTTCATTTAATTTAGCGGAAATTTTATCGAATATCGGTTTAAACTCTTGTCCTTTTACTGTTAAAACAATATTTGTATACCTGTTATCGTTTTTTGATTTTTCTCTTTTCACATAGCCAAACTTTTCAAGTTTATCAATCAAAACAGTTGTTGTTGCTTTTGTTCTATGGATTTTTTTAGCAATTTCCTGCATTGTAATTTCTTTAGTTCTAAACAGATTTATAAGAATATCGCCATGCGAGGGCGACAATTCTGTTATACCGTTTAATTTTAACTCCTCAAGTATTAAACGATTTGCCTTTTCGTGTATTCTCGATATTAAAGAAACTAAATTGCCTTTCATATAATCAATTATAGTTAGATATCTAATTATTGTCAAGCTATTTAATAAATATTATAACAACGCACAAATATCTTGATATGCACTAAGAATTCTCATTATATAAACAGTATCATTTTTTATCTTGTAAATTATAATATATAAGTCCTCTATTCTGTGTTCCTCGACTTTTAACTTCTCTTTTAATACCGATAAAATCTCGTTTTCCTGCCTGTTAAATTGCGAAATATTCCGCCCCAAAAGAATAACCGCCCTGTTTACATTGTTAATGTGTTCAAAAAATTTCATTTCTATTTCTCCTCTATCTCTTTCAATTTGCCGCCGTCATTACCTGTCATTGTCTGTTATTGCTGTACCGCCGATGGCGGGCGAGGCAATCTCCTACAATTTCAATTTTTATTTTTTTGTTTTTCATCTTTATAGTAAAAAATCCTTTTTAAGCCCCTTAAATTTTTTGGATGATGTCCAATAGTCTGACGTATTTACCCCGTCTTAATACCCCTTTCCTGTAAGCGTATTCCTTTAAATAAAGAATATGAGCCGTTTTTTATTGAAGAAACCGATGACGTGGAAATTTTGGGTCGGGTTGTGCCAAGGGTGAGGTTGTAAAGGTAAAATTATTGGTTTTATGAGAAATTTGGATTAAAATTGTTGAATATTTATTTTTCCATTAAATCATAATAGTTTATATTGTGTTCTCTTGCATAATCAATAAATTTGGCTTCGTCTTCCGTAAGCCTTTTAGTAAATTTCAATATTTTTGCTGTTGTGCGTGGTCTTCCGCTGTTTTCACGCTTGCCGCCGCGTCCTTTATATTTCAAAACAACAGCTTCAACTTCTGCTTTAACTTCTGCCTTTTCTTCGGGGGTTAAAAGTTCATTCATAGCATCTTCGTTAGTTATTATTTTCATTTTTTTTACTCCTTATGTTTAAATAGTTATTGATTCTGACATGGGCTTGTATTTTATATTGTGGTGGTGCTTTTTGTGTTTTTTTAAGTGTAATCAACCCTATAATGATAAGTCTATTGTCTTGATAGGTGAAGTAAATACGAATCTTATCGCACTTCATTTCAAACAAGCCTTCTTTATCTAATGGGCGGCTTGTTACACCCTCACGCCCTAACATTGAGAATAGCTCTACTGTCCTTAACGCACGTTTTAGATTTTGCTTGTCAAGCTTCTTTAATTCTTCAAATGCTTCGGGAGTATATTCAATATCAAACTGTTTTTCTATACTCTTATTATAACATATTTTTTTTGATTATGCAACTATTTCTATAATATGCAAATTAATTATGACTTTGCGGTAATAGGTGAAGTTAAATGGTGGGGTAGAATAGCAAGATAAAAGTTTTAATCGCATGCGGAATGAAAAATAATGATTAGACTTTTATTTGAATATGTTGACAAAATCTAAAATTCTGTTATAATAAAGATATAAGGAATTAAGAATGAAATACAAAGTTAAAAAAATTAAACAAGCAGAACATGAATACAATTCTTTAACCATTGAACAGCAAAAATTATTAAAAGATGATTATAATTTAATTGAAAATGAAGGACTTGAAAGAGTTTCAACTAAGAAAATAGAAAAGGATATATATGAAATCAGAACTGCGAATTTGAGATCATTATACACATACAGTGAAGGGACTTTAATAATTGTAGTTACAATTTTTATAAAAACAACAAATAAAACGCCGGAATGGGCAAAAGAAACCGCAAGAATACGTATTAAAAATTTATAGGAGTTCTCAAAATGACAGCTAAAAAATTAATTTATGTTAAAGACAAAGAGGGATATGTAAAAGGAATATACCCTGATGAAATGAAACCTGAATATAGTATAATTTCAAAAGAAGAATGGGAAGAAGAATCGGGCGAAAAATATTATAAAGAAACCTTCGGAAGGGGCGGAAAACGCGAAGGTGCCGGCAGAAAACCTGTCAATGGAGTCGTATTAAAATTTCAAATTAGAGTATCAGAAAAAGAAAAAGAATTCTTAAATTATGCACGTGCGCACAATTTGAACTATGACGACTTAATGCAGGGGTAACCGGATAACATTAAAAAACGGTTCTTACCTTAAAAGATAAGAACCGTATCGACTTTCTACAGAGTTCCCGGCAGTTAGCCAAACTGCCAACCTGTTATGTTAAATATAACATATTTTATAACAAAATTTCAATAAAACAATATAAAAAGTGGGGAAGAATGGGGAAAAATAAAAAAACAAAAAGAAAGAATAAAGAATGACAGTAAGAAAAAAGGGAAATAAATGGTACTGTAGATTTCAGGTTGACGGAGTCAGATATGAAAGAACTTGTAAAGGTGCTACAACGCAAAGAGATGCTGAAAAATGCGAAACCATAATAAAATCTGAAATAATGCATGGTAATTATAATTTCGGAAAAAGTATAAAAAAGCGATTTTAAAAGATGCAGTTGAAATATGGAAAACACATAAAATCAATAATGAATTAAATAAACTTAACTATAAATCAGATGTATACTGATTAAACAAAATAGTTGAATATTTTGGCATAAATAAACCAATTGAAGAAATTACACCTGAAGCAATAGAAAAATTTAAAGAAAATATCAAAATACAAGAAAAAAGACGTGTAGAAAAAAAATTAGACCCTGAATATCCACAAAAAAGTAAGAAAAAATACATAAAAACAGAGAAAATAGAAAAAGTTGAATTATCCAATGCTACAATAAACAGATATATTTCAATTTTAAGAAAAATGTTTAATTTGTGCATAAGAAATAAACAAATAAAAGAAAATTCCTGTAAAGATACAAAAAAGTTAAGAGAAAATAACTATAAAATAAGATATTTGACAGAAGAAGAACAAAAAAGACTTTTTTTCTGTAATAAATGATGTTCAATTTTTAAATTTAGTAAAAATTGCTTTATATACAGGTATGAGGAAAGGTGAAATACTGGCTTTAAAGTGGAAAAATATAGACAATAAATATATTCATATATTAGAAAGTAAAAGCGGTAATTCAAGAAAAATTCCAAATTCAGGGCAATTAAAAGAGTTATTATATAATATTCCTAAAGATAATGAATATGTTTTTTATAATCATCAAAGCAAAACAAAATACACAGATATAAAACGACAATTTAATACGGCAATAAAAAATGCGAATATCGATAATTTTAGATTTCATGATTTAAGACATACTGCAGCAACAAGAATGGTTAATAATGGAATAGATTTAGTTGTTGTAAAAGAAATTCTGGGGCATGCAGATATTAAAACAACAATGAGATACGCACATTCTTTAGAAGAAACAAAAATAAAGGCAATAAATATATTAAACTCTTATTAATTCTTATTAATTCTTGCAATTTATAAATAATTCTTCTTACCACAAGTGGGGAAATAGTGGGGAAAATTTAAAATTTCAAAGAATGTATATTTTATAAAAAAACCTGAAAACGCTTATTATAATTAGCTAATAAAAACTGGGCCCGGTAGGATTCGAACCTACGACCAAGGGATTATGAGTCCCCTGCGCTACCGCTGCGCCACAAGCCCACATATATTAAGTTTTCAAAGTATTCGGCTTGCGGTAGCTCCTGCGCTACCTACCTCTCGAAAAAAGATACTTAATCTTTTTTCTCGGCAGAGTGCCACAAGCCCATGTATATTAAATTTTCAAAGTATTCGGCTTGCGGTAGCTCCTGCGCTACCTACCTCTCGAAAAAAG
>JAJQFK010000110.1:5273-8730 GCA_021201175.1 Candidatus Gastranaerophilales bacterium
ATACTTAATCTTTTTTCTCGGCAGAGTGCCACAAGCCCTCTCTATAAATAATATCAAAAACAACTATAATGTCAATTGAGTTTATCAATTTTTGTATAATTTTTATTCTTTATTTTTTATAATATTATAATATATAATATGTACAATAAAACCACGCAAAAAGTTATCTGGAGCATATAATGTTAAATAAAATAAGTTTGAGAAATTTTGAAATTGGCGGGGATAAATTGACTATTCTTGCTGGACCTTGTGCTATTGAGTCAAAAGATATTCTTTTCAAAACCGCCGAATTTTTGAAAACTTTAACAAATGAATTGGATATAAATTTTATTTTTAAATCTTCTTTCGATAAAGCAAACAGAACCTCTATTAATTCATATCGCGGACCTGGAATAGAAAAAGGACTTAAACTTTTGGCAGAAGTAAAAAAAGAGTTTGATGTTCCTATTGTTACTGATATTCATGAATCGAATCAGGCTGAAATGGCAGCAGAAACTGCTGATATTATTCAAATCCCCGCCTTTTTGTGCCGCCAGACAGATTTACTTATTGCTGCAGCAAAAACAAATAAAATAGTAAATATAAAGAAAGGTCAATTCCTGGCACCTGCTCAAATGAAACCAATTGCACAGAAAGTCGCGGATTCCGGTAATAAAAAAATTATAATTACCGACAGAGGAGTAACGTTTGGATATAACAATCTTGTAACGGATATGCGTGCAATTCCGATAATTCAATCAATGGGATATCCTGTAATATTTGATGCGACTCATTCTGTACAATTGCCCGGAGGTTGCGGAGAAAGCTCATCAGGCGAAAGAAAATTTGTTCCTGTTCTGGCTAAAGCGGCAATAGCCGCAGGCGCCGATGGATTGTTCTTTGAAGTACACCCTAACCCTGATTCTGCTTTGTGTGACGGCGCAAATATGATTAACTTTGAACAGGCAAAAAAGATTTTTAAAGTTTGTAATGATATCTTTAAATTGTTGAAAGAATCTTCAAACGATTTCTAATATTATGTATTTACTGCTGCGGTTCGCTATTCAGAATACAAAAAATCGTGAAATTAACTGAAATTTACATTTTCATGTTAAAAGTTGAAGTGGGCTGCCCTTCTCTCATAACTTGACCAAGTGTATAAATTTGAGATTGATATTTATGAATTTCACCTGAAATTTCGCCGGAAAAAACTTTATCATTATTATCTAAATATTCAACAAACGGATTAGCAGAAATGTTTTCAATTTCCTGCTGTACAACTTTTTGTATTTCCTGAATGGTTTTTTTAGGTAATGTTATATTTAAACCAAACGGATTTTTTGATAGTATGTTGTTTTCTTCCATCAAAGCCTCTATATATAATTGTTTTTACCAATTGTTTATATATCAAGTAATATACAAATAGAATATCGACATAATTTAAATAAACTTTAATGTTTTTTTATCAATTGTAAAGAAAATAAGAATTTTTGTAACATAAATCACATAGCAGATTTTGTACTTAAACCTTAAATTCATCAGAAAAAATGATGACCTTTGTGTCATCATTTCTCTGTTTATATGAAAATAACTATTTGCTTGCTTTAAGTAATGCACTATTAATTAGTTTTGTGTAATCTTTAATTCCGTCATTTTCTAAATCTTTAACTAAGTCGCTTCCGTTAACATTTGAGTATGTTTTTGCAACTTCTGCGAGAGTATCGCTATCCTCTGATAATTTTTCAAAAATTGCATTAACAAAAGAATCTTTAGTATTCATAAAAGAACCTGCTGTTGAATTGTATAATTCCTGACATATCATTTCTACAGCGTCACTGTTGCCATTTTGTGCTTCTGATACAAGAGAATCAGCTATAATATCCATTAATTCCTGTTCTTCTTCACCGCTGTAATCACCTGCAATATCTTTTACCATGCTTCCGTATTCGTCAGAATATGCTTGCATTACAGATAAAAGTTGAGCCGGTTCAAGATCTTCATTTTTTAATATAGAATCAACAGTATTTTCATCAGTTCCCCATTGACCTGCAGTTGCTTCATAAATTTCTTTTGCAAAACCTTTTGCTGTTTCATCATCTAAACCCTTTGATGAATTAATTTGTCCATCATTAGCAGTGGTTCCTTCCTGATTAGAATTCATTGTATCTTCCGGGAAAATTCCTATTTCACTATTTTCAATAAAATCCCGAATTTTCTGCCTTAGTTGATATGCTTCTATTTCTTCATGTGAAATTTTGCCATCTCCGTCTGTATCAATATCACCTGATACATCTTCCGGTACTTCAAAACCCTTTGCTTCTTCTTCTGTAATTATTCCGTCGCCATTTGCGTCAATATCGGGGCTGTAATCATATGTGCCGTCTTCATTATCAACTTCTTCACCTTTGCCGCTTCCTTCGTTTTCTCCGGTTTCTGGAGCAAATATAGAAGGTTGTTTGTCGATTTCATACGGCAACGTCGTGTAAATATTAATATTACCTCCGTTAATGTTGATATCTCCTTGAGGGGCAAATATAGAAGAAATTTGAGAATCTTCTGTTTGGGTACGTTCATTTTCACCTCCCCTCGGGTATAAATCAGTGTTAACTCTGTTAAGACTCATGTCTCCTGTGTTTAAGTTTGTCATATCCTTTTCTCCTCGTATTTATTCGCCGGGAATCCCTTTCCCGGGCTTCCTAATCTCCTTACATTCATGAAGTATTTTTTGGAAAAAAAATTGACATGACAAAAGACAATATTAATAAAAGCAAAAAACATATATACTGCAATGCCTTATTAATATTGGATTTTCACATCTTAACAAAACTTAACATTATAAACTTGGCAGAGCAAAAATTTAATTCTGTGTCATCTGTAGTTTTTTGCCGCCTCATTACCAATGATAGCTTTATAATGAATTTTATCTCTCTAAATAGAATAGTTAATTTTTCTAATTCCTTTTCAACCGGAGGTTATTACATTATCAGAAATATAAATTTAATATTTCCTGCTGTAATAGCAACAGTTGTTGTGATATTTTATTTCCTCTCTTATTAAATCATACATATATATAAAGTATTTTTTTTAGAAAAAATTTACTGCATTTCAATTAAAATTTATGAAATGAGCTCGTTATTCAGTAATGATAAGGATATTTCATTGTTATATTTCTTCATATAAATCTGGCGCTGAATTCTGAATTAAACTGCAACACATTGAAATATTTTATCATAACTTGATTAGTTATTGTGTTCAATTTTTTTGCACGAATGAATGTTAAACAACCTGTAAAAAAGAATAAGTTTGAAACAAAACTGGAATCTTTTGTATATGGCTTATTTTAACATAATTTAAATTCAAAATTTTGTCCTCCGGACGGGGAAACTTTTTAAAAAGTTTCACAAAATTTGTGCCATAGAACTCCGTTCATTAATCAATTGTAACGCTCAACCCAAGCGGGTGAACTCACTTACGTTCA
>JAJQFK010000185.1 GCA_021201175.1 Candidatus Gastranaerophilales bacterium
CCCTTATATTCAGGAGTGGATTGAATATCATAAATTAATCGGCTTTAGTAAATTTTATATTTACGATAATGATTCAGATGATAATTTAGAAGAAACTCTTAAAAAATACATTAATGACGAAACTGTTGTATATTGTAAATTTTCCGGAAAATGCATGCAATTAGCTGCTTATCAGCATGCAATAGAGAATTATAAAAATGAAAATCGTTATATGGCAATAATAGATTTAGATGAGTTTATTGTTTCACCTGATGAAGAAAATTTATTAAATATTTTAAAAAATATGGAAGAAAAGAAAAAAGATTTTGGCGGACTGGCTATTAATTGGTGCATGTACGGTTCTTCAGGACATAAGCAAAAACCTCGGGGAGGGGTATTAGAGAATTATTTGTACAGAGCGTGTGATGATTTTGTGATAAATCACTACGTCAAAACAATTTGTAATCCAAGAAAAGTTTATAATTACGAATCTCCGCATAGTCCTATTTATTATAGAAATTTTTATGATTATGATATTGACGGGCAAAAAAGGAAAAAACATTCCCTTAAAATAACTGGTTTAAATAAATTAAGGATTATTCACTATTTTACTAAATCTTATGAAGAATTTTTGGCAAAAAGAAACAGAGGTATGGCCGATAAACTTAATATTCGTTCATTAGAAATATTTGAATCACATGACAGAAATGATATCAAAGATGATTTAATGTTAAAATATACCGACAGAATAAAAAAAATAAATGAAGATTTTGATAGGTAAAGTTTTTAGATAATTAAATTACAATGTGTCGAATTGTGTTAATTGTTTAGAAATGTTACATAATTGTACTAATTATTAAAGTTTTGTTGATTAAATTCCGATATACATTAATGTACAACTGTAATATTTGGAGAAACAAAATGGGATTATCATCTTCGCAAGGCAGGTTATTACTTCTAACAGCACGTCTGAGTGATTTAGAATATAGCGAAATTATGGTTTCACAGCGACAGAATGTTTTGGCAATGAATCAAGAAGAAGTGGCATCTGATTATAGTGAGGCAATGAATAATTATAAACTTACTATTAAAGTTACTGATTCTGATACTCAAGAAACATCAAAGCAAGATGTGTCATATTCAAATTTGACATCTTCCGGTTATCTTGTAATTAATTCAAATAATGAAATCTATCTTACAAAGGACGAAGACGGAAATTGGATTATTCCTACAGATGTTGATGGAAATGAATTGCTTTCAATTGATGCAGATACAGGAAAAGCCATTATAAATGATGAAGAATATAATGTTAGAGATGGTTCATCTTATTTAGATAATTCCAGCTTACTTCAAGATGCAATAATAAATGGACGTTTATTTTTACTTGATACAAACCAAACAAGCAGTTCTAATACATATTCAATTAGTGATTTATCCTCTAATACAAGTATAGAATATGTTTTAGATACTTCCGACGATGAGGCTGCTGAAAGTGAATATGAATATGAAACAGCCAGATTAAGCAGACAAGAAAACCAGCTTGATTTAGAATTACAGCAGTTAGAAACGCAGCATGAAGCAGTTATGAATGAATATGATTCTGTAAAAGAACTCATAAGCAACAACATAGAAAGAACATTTAAGCTGTTTACCAGCGGCTAATAAAATTATTTAATCAGATATTTTTGAATACACGAATATCCTTTGCCGGAACTTGAACAATCCTTATCTATTTCGCTTGAGGTTCTGTTGGCATAAGCAGGAACAAACCCGTTTTTTGTCCAGACTGCCGCAAATATATCTTTACCGAGTGTATTTGGTTTTTTTGAACCATTTATATCAAAAAAGACTATTAATCCTGCATTTGAATCTATATCTACTCCAAAATATGATGCGATAGAAGCTTCACTATAAGAATCTATAATAATGAAAGTTCCGTCATTTAATATAGCGGTAATAATATTGGTGCCAATTCCTATTCCTTTTCTGTTACAGTAGACAGTTGAACCATTTAAATTATAGCTGTCACCCTCATTCCAACAACCGGCTTCATTGTAGCATATTTTTGTTGTTATTAAATAGTTTTTTAAATAAGTATTAAACCAGTTGCTTATAATTTCATCATTATTATTTTTAATATCAAAAATCGTGTCACCGCCGTCAGCCTTAACCCTTGTCATTGCATTTGCAAACATTGCATAAGTTTTCTTAACCTTTGAAATTCTTTCTTTTTCCGTATATTCTGCATGAATCGGCGGTATAGTAATAGCAGCTATTATTCCAATTATAACAAGAGTAATAAGAATTTCGGAAAGTGTGAAACCGGATTTTTTCATAAATTCACCATAATAATATATTAGTATAAAAAGTATAATATATTGTAATTTACTTGTCAATTTAATATTGTTAGCATAACATTATGATAGATGATGTTTTTCTTAAAGAATTTGGTTTGAGATTAAAAATGTTCAGAATAAAATCCGGTCTAACGCAAGCAGAACTCGGAGAATTAACAGATATTTCCGAACATAGAATCAGCGATATAGAAAACGGTAAATGTAATTTGACTCTTAAAACTGTAAATAGGATTTCAAATGCAATAAATGTTCAGGTTCACAAGTTATTTATTTTTGATAATTCATAAAACTTATGCTACAAAATTATACCGTTTATATACGTTTTTTATTTTGTCCTCTCAACGTATTTTTATTGGAACAGACTAAACTCGCAGCCGCAATAGGACTGTCTGTAAAAATTCTCCGATTTCGCTATTTTCATTGTTTTTAGGAAACCGTCTTGTTTTTTAAAATCAATATCAAGAAAAGTCAATTCATATTTCTTTGCAAGCTCTTTTGCTATTTCAAATATTACACTCGATTGTTTATGGGGACTTACAGTAAGAGTTGTCGCAAAATATTTGTATTCAAGAGTAAATGCTTTTAATGCTGTATATAAAAGACGATATTCAAAACATCTATAGCATCTTTTACCTCGTTCAGGTTCATTTTCAAGCCCTGCAACAGCATTATACCAGTTTTCAGGGTCGTGTCTTTCTATTATTAATTCAACTTTTTTCTTTTCGGCGTATTTCTTTAATTCATCAAGCCGCTTATAAAATTCTTCAATAGGAAAAATATTTGGATTAAAGAAATACAGAACCGGCTCAAATCCATCTTCTCTTAGTTTCTCTATAGGATAACCGCTGCAAGTAGCACAGCAGGCATGTAACAGGACTTTATTCAACTTGTTTTTCCTTACCGCCTTGATTTATTATAAGTTTTTTAAATTCAGGATAAGAAGTAATACCCACTTGTTTTCTCATTCCTATATAAAAAGTCGGAGTTCCTGTTATATCTTTTGTTTCTGCATCTTTTAAATTTTCCTGAATTTCATTTTTTACTTCATCACTATCAGCATCTTCTTGAAGTTTAGAAATATTGAATCCGGATTTTTTTGCAGCGTTTAAAATATCACTTTCTGTTTCTATATTTGGTTCAAATAATATATCAGACATTTGCCAGTATAGATTTTGTTTACCGGCAGCAATTGCATAACGAGCTTTAAGACAGGAATTTTTGTGACCTTCATGCTTCATATACTTATTGCATGTAATATCTAAAGGAATATTATGCTGAATAACCTGAACATTTTCAAATTCATTTATAATGCGGTGCAGGTATAAATTCGCAACAAAACACCCCTGACAATTAAAATCCATATATTCGTGAATCAATACAGAAGCGTCATTGGGTCCCATTTTGTTCTTATCGGTATAATAATCATAACTCATAAAGTTTTTTGCTTTCTTTATTTCAGCCGCTTGCGGTGCAAGAATATTTGTTAAAGATGTGTAAGTTAATATTCCTGCCACTATTAAGACCACAATTATAAAAGCAAATAAATATTTTTTTTCTTTTAATGCTGCAATAAAATCTCTAAAGCTGATTTTAATTTCAGATAATATTGAATTTCCTTTTGTTTTTGCCGCAATAGCAATGAACAAATCAATAAAATAGGTAATAACACAGAAAACACATATTGACTTTATTGCGAAAACAGAAATTCCCGCAAGAATCATTGATAAAGTAAAAGATAACAAACCTATGCAAAATATATAAGATTCCGGATTTTTAAATACTTTAAGAAAACCCAATAATTTTATATTTTGTAATTTGTCAACAAAAGTCATAGTTAAAAAGAACAAATATAATATAATACCCCATAAAGCAAGCGGAACACCTAAAAATTGGGAATAGACAGTTTTTGCCACGTGGTCGCAATCAATAGTATCGTTAATCACACAAATACTTGGCTTTGCATTTACGGCGAAATTGGCATTGTAATATACAACACAAAGTTCAATCGCTAAAGCTAAACCGGCGACGGCGAGGAGTGTTAATATAGTTCTTTTTGTTTTATTCATAATTTTCACCTATTGAAATTGCTTAATAACATCTTTTATTGAATAATTTTCTCCGGCTATTTCTTTTGCTTTTGCAATAACAGCCTTATATCTTTCTTCATAAGCGGGGCGTTCTTCTTTATAGAACACACCGGTGTAGAGTCCTTCGGGGGCAAATGCATATTTCATTGCATTTACTCTATCGGAGGAATCATGATTATCAGGAAGATTTCGTACTATTTCTTTTATTTTTTCAAAAGAAGAAACTTTATTGTACTGTACACAAGGTGATATAATATGGATAAAAGCAAAGCCTTTATGTTTAAGTCCGCCGGTTATAAGAGTTTCAAGCTGTTTAACATCTCCTGAATAACCTCTTGCAACATAAGAGGCATTAAAAGAAAGCGCCATAAGAACGGGATTTATTCTGTCGGCAGTCCAGGCATAGGGATTACATTTTGTTATAGTCCCGATTCTTGAAGTAGGAGAACATTGTCCTTTTGTAAGCGCATAAATTTCGTTATCCATCATTATATAAGTAATATTAGGATTTTTTCTGCCCGCATGAATAAAATGGTTTCCGCCTATACTCAAACCGTCGCCGTCACCCCCGACAGCGATAACATTAATATCGGGATTTGCCTGTTTTAAACCGATTGCTACCGGCAATGCACGTCCGTGTATTGAATGAAATCCGTATGTAGACATAAAAAACGGAAATCTGCTTGAACAACCGATACCGGATACTATTGCCGTATCATGTGTTTGATAATTTAATGAAGCCATTGATTTTTTTAGCGCCATTAATACGGCATGGTTTCCGCACCCCGGACACCATGAGGGTTTTACTCTGCCTTTATAATCTGTTATTTCCATTTGTTTCATAATTACCTCGCTTAAAAATGAGTATGTTTATTAGTAACAAGTTCGCATTTTTCTTGTTGAAGCTGCGATACTTTTGCGATTTCTTCGTATATTTCTTCGGGTGTGAAAGGAGTACCGTCATACTTTAAGAATTCAAGAACTTCGGTTCCTTTATTTATATGAGTACATCTTTCCACAATCGTAGATTTAAACTGAGCATTATAGTTTGCTTCTATTACAATGATAACCTCTTTATTCTTTACAAAATCTTTAATCCAGTCTGTCGGCAGCGGATATAGAGTTCTCGGGTAAAGTGCCTGAACTTTTATTCCCGCTTCTTCCGCCTTATCAATAGCTTCAAAGACCGGTCCTGATGTTGACCCCCAGCTTATAATACCTATTGAAGCATTATCATCACCGTATGTTTTCGCTTTAGAGAACTGACCTGCGGCTGTTTCAAGCTTCCTGAATCTTTTTTCCGTCATTTGTCTGTGAACTTCCGGAGCCGGAGTAGGTGCATTACCTTCTGTGTGTTCCAATCCGGTTATTACATGTTCTCCGTATAAATCACCGGGGGAAGTTATAGGCGAGATTCCGGACGGAGTATCTTTGTATCTGTCATAAACATCGCCTTCTTTTAATTGAGGTTTTTGTCTGTTTACAATTTTTAGTTTTTCAATATCAATAAGGTCTACACATTCACGTCTTGGACCTAATGAAGCGTCTGAAAGTATTATAACCGGTACCTGATATTGTTCGGCAAAATTAAAAGCATTTACGGTCTGGTAAAAACAATCTGCAACATTCATCGGCGCAAGAACAATTTTAGGACAGTCGCCATGAGTGCCGTACATTGCCGCAAACAAGTCACTTTGTTCTGTTTTAGTCGGAACGCCGGTACTTGGGCCGCATCTTTGGACATCTGCAACTACAATGGGTATTTCTGCCATTGACGCCAATCCTAATGCTTCCTGCATTAATGAAAATCCCGGACCTGATGTCGCAGTCATTGCCTTAACACCCGCATAAGAAGCACCGAGAGCGTAGTTAATTGCGGCAATTTCATCCTCACATTGAACCATTTTTCCGCCAAATTTAGGAAGTTCTTTTGCTAACCACTCCATTATTTCCGTTGCCGGAGTAATCGGGTAACCTGAGAAAAACCTGCAGCCCGAAACGAGTGCAGCAAGACCTATTGCTTCATTTCCCGACATTATAAGCTTTGCGCCTGTTTGTTTCATTTCTGCATTATTATAGTTATCTTTTCTTGCAAGCTTATTTTTTGTATAATCAACACCGGCATTTAAAGCTTTTTTATTAGAATTAATGACTTCCGGAGGTTTATTTTTATATCTCAATTCTATATCTTTTAAAATTTGTTCTTCAAGATGTAAATTTTTAATTAATCCTACAACAATACCTAAAGCAACCATATTCCTTGAACGTTCGGAGCCTAACTCTTTAGCAATTGCACCAAGCGGTATTCCGTAGGTAACAATATCTTCTCTGGTTTCTTTTAATACGGAAACCAAATTAGAATCATATATTAAAATCCCGTTTTTAGATATTTTTTTAATTCCTTCATAAATGGTATCTTCATCTAAACAAACAAGAATATCTGTATCACCGGTAGCAGTTAGTGCTTTATGTTCGCTAATTCTTAAAGTATAATAGCATTTTCCGTCGCCGCGAATTTCAGATGGAAACGCTCTATAGGTTGTTACATAATATCCTTTTCTAGCTGTTGCGTAAGATAATATATCACCGGAACTTATTATCCCTTGTCCTGATGTTCCTGATATTTTTATTAGTAAATCTTTCATGAATAAACTAACCTCCTATATATATTCTATAACTAAAAATTTTAATTAAAATAATTTGTAAAATAAAGGATTTACAAAATGAAAAATATTACATACCTTTAACTAATACGTAAAATTGATTTGACGATAGGGGTTGTTGGAACTAAAATTAATAAAAGATATAATACAAATGAGGGATAAAATGAGTTCTAAAAAATATTTATTTACATCCGAATCCGTGACAGAAGGACATCCGGATAAAATATGCGACCAAATTTCAGATGCAATTTTGGATGAATTTCTTACTCTGGATTCAAAAGCTCGTGTTGCGGCAGAAACCTTTGCAACAACCGGCATGGTATTAGTTGCGGGGGAAATAACATCATCTTGTTATGTTGATATTCCCCATGTGGTAAGAACGACTATTGAGAATATCGGTTATACCGGTAAGTCAGCGGGCGGATTTGACAGTAAAACCTGTGCGGTTATTACAAGTATTGATGAGCAATCTTCCGATATATCATGCGGTGTTAATCAGGCATTAGAATCAAGAGAAAATAATGCTTCCGCCGTTTTGAAAGAAACCAATGAAATTGGAGCGGGGGATCAGGGAATAATGTTTGGTTTTGCTTGTAATGAAACTCCCGAATTAATGCCGCTGCCGATTAGTCTTGCTCATAAACTTTCTTACAGATTATCACAGGTAAGAAAATTAGGAATATTGGATTATTTACGTCCGGACGGAAAATCTCAGGTTACAATTGAATATGAAAACGATAAACCTGTAAGAATTGATACAATTGTTATTTCAACACAGCATGATGAAGTTATAAACGGTATTTCGGATAATGCTAAAATTCAGCAGATTATTAAACAAGACATTATTAAATATGTAATAGATTATGTATTTTTTAATGAGAATCTAAAGCCTGATAAAAATACAAAATATCTTATTAATCCTTCGGGCAGATTTGTAATCGGCGGTCCTCAGGGTGACGCGGGCTTAACAGGAAGAAAAGTTATTGTTGATACTTATGGCGGATATTCAAGGCACGGCGGCGGCGCATTTTCCGGTAAAGACCCTACTAAGGTTGACAGAAGTGCTGCTTATGCCGCAAGATATGTTGCTAAAAATATTGTAGCAGCAGGTCTGGCTGATAAATGCGAGGTTGAACTAGCTTATGCTATTGGTGTTGCACAGCCTGTTTCAATTTTTGTAGAAACATTCTCTACGGGCAAAATATCTGATAATGATATTATGCAGCTTGTAAAATCTAATTTTGATTTAAGACCGGCAGCTATAATTAATCAGTTTGACTTGAGAAACCTTCCTGCTAAAAACGGAGGTAAATTTTATCAAAAACTCGCTGCCTACGGACACATGGGAAGAACTGATTTCCCGGTTCCATGGGAAAATACGGACAAAGTTCAATCATTAAAAGAACAAGCTTCCAAATTACTTGCAGCACTTGACTAATGTGTAAAACAAAACGAACAGCTGAACCAAAGGTGAAGCTTGTGAGTTTGTATCCGTCAGCGAAGTTGTTAGGTGAGTGGCGCCTTGAAAAGCGGTGGACGGACAGAATCCGCCATTGCGAACGATAGTGAAGCAATCTAGACAAAATAAACAAGAGATTGCCACGCCC
>JAJQFK010000267.1 GCA_021201175.1 Candidatus Gastranaerophilales bacterium
ATACTAACATATATATAAATTCTATTAAAGTTTATCATGATTAAAGAAGATTTAAAAAAATTATTATGTTCATTTAGCGAAGAAGATTTCAACGGAAAAGTTGATTTACATATTCATTCGTGCTTTTCAGACGGAACAATGACTCCAAACGAAATAGCTCAGCAGGCAAAACAAAAAAATATGAAATATATATCTATATCTGACCATAATTGTATGGATGCATATTTAGCGGAAAATATTAAAAATAATAAAAATATTATTCCCGCTATTGAGTTTGATTGCTTTTTTAAAGGAGTTTTAATCCACATTTTAGGCTATGGAATTAATCTGGAAAATGAAGATTTAAAAAAACTTTTTGCCCGGGAAAATGCCGGAAAAAATAATCGTATTTACAGGTTATTTCATTTAAGAAATCCCAAAAAAGTTATAGCCGCAATAAACAATTCGGGGGGAATTGCAGTACTTGCACATCCGGCATGTTATTGGACTTTATTTTTAGATTCTTTTGTAAAAAAATTAACAGATTTAGGACTTGAAGGTATTGAAGTTTTCTATCCTTATAGAGGGTTAAGAGGGATAATAAAATTTCATTCAAAAAAATCTGTATTTAAAATCGCACAAAAATACAAACTTATAAAAACCGGAGGAAGCGACTCTCACGGGGTACAAATTCTATAGTTTTTCTTTAACAATCTGATTTAAATAATTTCTAACCCCAACTGTTATTAATAAATTCGGTTCTTTATCACAGAAATCATCTAAAACTGTTATCCCTGTAGGAACTTGTCCTTTTTGAATATATAAAAGGCCAATTATAACATCATTCAAGGGAGAATCCTTTTTTGCTTCAAACTCTGCTAATTTCTCATCAACAATTCCGAGAGTTTTATAATTTTTTGTCATTTTCAAATAATAGTTAAAACATAACGGGTTAAGGCTTACCGCTTTTTCATAATAAGGTCTTGCAATACCGTAATAACCGATTTTTTCATAAGTATCCGCAAGATTTATATAATATGCAGAACTTGCCTGTGAATTAGGATTCAAGTCAATTGCCATTTGAAATTCCTTTATAGCACCAAAATAATAATTTTCACTTAAATACATAAGTCCTCTGTTATTATGTATGTAGGCATTATTTTGAGCTTTAATAGTTTCATCGGCACAAACAAAAATCTGTGATGAAATAAAGAACAAAAAAACTAAAAGTAATTTTATATACAAACTTCAAGCCCTTCTTTAGCAAAAAAGCAGTTTTTATTTATATTAATAAAGAAATTTTCAATATTTTCAAGTTTTTCATCATTATAAGAAGGGTCAAAATGGAAAAAAGCCAGTTTTTTAACATTTGCTTTTTGTGCCGTTTCAAATGCCATATCAAAAGTGGAATGCCCGTAGCCTTGTTTCGGCATTACAGCAGAAAGATAATCTTCGGTTGTATACTGGCTGTCATGAATTAATAAATCAGCATCTTTTGCAAACATTTCAAGCCGTTTTGAGCCTCCGGAATAACATTCCGTATCTGTTGCATATACAACAATTTTGCCTTTATACATCACTTTAAAACACATTACCCCAAAATTAGGATGTGAATTTGATTTCATAAATTGAATCATTATTTCATCATTTTTTGGTTTAATATCTTCTAAACTAACAATAGTTTTTAAAGTCGGAGATTGCGAATTTTTTTCAAAAACAATAACATTTGTTTCATTGATATCTGATATATTACAATGTGCGGTAACATCGTAAAGATTCACGGGAAATGATTTCCCGTATAATAATTCTGAAAGTATTTTTTCAATCGTCAGAGAATCATAACCGCTATAACCGAATAAATTAAATCTTGTAGTTTGAATATTTAACGGACGGAAGAAATTCAAGCCCTGTATATGGTCTTGATGTATATGAGAAAGCAAAACAGTAATGTTTACAGGTTTTCTGTCAAAAACATTATCAGCGGAGGAAATATGTTCATTAAAAATCTCATTACCTAATGGAATAATTCCGGTTCCGCAATCTAAAATTATTCTGGAATCACCTATATTAATCTCAACACAAGAAGTATTTCCGCCATATTTAAGAAAATCTTTATCTGCAAGTGGATAAGACCCCCGTACTCCCCAAAATTTAACTTTAAAATCACTACTTTTCATTAAGCTGCTCTTTATTTTTTTTCTATAACAACAGTTGAATTTCTATCTTCTTCATTGCCGTAATATTTTGCTCCGCCAAGAGTCATAATTTTTGTTTTTGCCTGTAAATCCTTTAGATTTGTTTCTTTAAAATCGAATTTAAAAACAACCCTTTTTTTATTATTATCCACTTCCACAATCCTGAATGAATTAGGATAACCGACTAAAGACGGAGTTGAAACATGCAGTATATTACCGCGTTTTGTAATTTTAGTTGTATGATAATGTCCCGAGAATATAGCAATCGGCATATTATATTTTTCTAACACCGATTTAAATTCATCAGCATTAAGAATTTCATGATGTTTAGATTCATAAGGAGGCACAAGAGGAAAATGAATAAAAATAAGAACCGTATCATTTTCAGATTTTTTAAGAATCCCATCAAGCCATTCAAGTTCTTCGGCGGGAATTATACCGTTAGAGGATATACCTTTATTTTTTGCACCATCCATAACAATAACTCTATAACCGCGTTTAGGAACAAAAGTATAATATGTTGAATCAAATTTGAAAGACGGATTTTGTTCCTGTAAAATTTTCAGAATACAGCTTTTAGTTAAATATCCGTCAGTTGTTGTATCGTGATTCCCCAAAGCATAATACCATGGGTAATTTAGTGTATTTAAATCATCTGTTAAAGCATATATCGATTCTTTTAAAGGTCTATCTATACCGTCGCCCGTAATCATAACAAAATCAATATTTCTTTCGTTATTTATTTGTTCTATTGCGTCTTGTAAAAGAGGTTTAGTTTTTGATAAAAGCTTATAATTATTGTCCTCTCTTATTAAAGAATAATGGATGTCAGATATTTGAACAAATTTTAATGTTCTTGAAAATGAAGGCTGGTCTGTAACAAAGAACAAGACCACCACTATAAAAAGTATAAAAATGATATCACAAATTCTTTTCATATTTAAATTATATCAAATAAACCTAATTTATCAATTTTCTGCACCGGTTCATAACATATTAGATTAAGCAGAAGTAATATTCTATATGTGTCAAAAAATTAAGGCTATAGTTATTCTTTTGCAGTTATCCGATAAAAATGCGGATGGCACCGGATTAGACATATTCAATAGATAAATACAGAATAAAAAAACAGACTATAATTTTATAGTCTGTTTTTTTATTCTTTATATTCGCCGGAAACTATATATCTAACGGATAATCATCAGGTATTTCCCATCCGTTGTTCATTATATACGCTGAGCAATATTGTGTATTACTACTACATGCAGATTTTAGGGTAGATGATGTTGCATCTGTGTCAGGAAATCTCACTCTCCAATATGAATCTAACTGTTTTACGTTTGGATGGTCTTTTATGTATGAGTTTTTAGACATGGCAAAGTAAAATCTGTCATAACCAATGGAATTTGGTTCTGCAGCACCATTAATATCAATCCATAAAACAATATAATCATCAGAGTAACCACCGTCTAATTCAAATATAATTCCATCACTTAATGTACCTGAGTATGTCCAAGTATCTGAAGTGGATATATCAGTACTACTCAAGTATTTTTTTAACTTTGTTTTTACTTTTGTTACACTTGCAACACTAGAACCCGTGTAATAACTCATAAGAGGTCGTCTTTCACCTGCTTCAACAAGCTGCATAGCTTGTGCAAAAGTAGAATAAGCTTTCTTTAATCTTGTTTCTGTTTCTGTTTTACTTACAGAAGTCATCAATACCGGAATTGTCATTGCCGCTATTATACCTATAATCGTCATTGTCAAGAGAACTTCCGCTAATGTAAACCCCGGAATAAATTTATTATGTAAAAAATTTGTGCGTTTATTATGCCTTTTAGACTTATGGGGTGCTAAATCCCCCCCCCCGAGGCATTTTGGGGATTCTTCAACTTTTCTTAATATCATAATTATAATGCTCCTTTGAATATTACTTTATCTATCATACTACATTACCGGATTATTTTCAATTCATTGCGCCGGTTCATAACATATTAGACTATCCCCGAATAAAATATTTAAAAAAAATACCAAAACTCTGTTTTGGTATTTTTTATCTTTAGCATTATATCAATTATTAGAAATTCAAACCTGCTTCTCTTGCGGCATCAGCTAATGCTGCAACACGACCGTGGTATAAAAAACCGCCTCTGTCAAATACAACATCTTTAACGCCTGCCTTTAAAGCTTTTTTTGCTATTGCTTCACCAACGGCTTTTGCTGATTCGATATTTCCGCCATGCGCCAATGTAGATTTTAAATCTTTATCTACAGATGATGCTGACACAATTGTTACACCTTTTACATCATCGATAATTTGAGCATATATATGTTTAGTACTTCTATATACAGCCAAACGCGGAGATTCCGAAGTTCCTGACAATTTTGCTCTTATTCTCTGATGACGTTTTTGTGCTGCTTCTTTTTTGTTAGTTTGTTTTATCATTTTTCTTTCCTTTCACCCAGACCTTCTTATTTTTATTCCCTGCCTTCTGCATTTAAAAGAGGAATCAATTTTATAAGGGTCTATACTGGCAATTTATTAACTATTTCTTACCTGTTTTTCCGGCTTTTCTTCTTATATGTTCGCCTTCATATTTGACACCTTTGCCTTTATATACTTCCGGCGGACGCTTGCTTCTTATTAATGCTGCTATATCACCTACTGCTTGTTTATTTGCTCCGGTTATTGTAATTTTTGTATTTTGTTCTACTGCTATCTTTATTCCTTCAGGCGCCGGAATATCTATCGGATGTGAATACCCTAATGCCAGATTTAGCGTATTACCCTGCATTGCCGCACGATAACCTACACCTACTATTTCAAGTTTTTTAACAAATCCGGTTTTTACTCCGTTCACTACATTTGCTACCAGTGTTCTTGATAACCCATGCAAAGAACGTGCTTTTCTATCATCACTTTCTCTTGTTAAAATAATACTATTATCTGATTTTTCTGCTTTTATTTCAGAACGAATCTCTACGGTTTCAGTACCTAAAGGTCCTTTTGCCGTTATTGTTTGCCCATTTATTGTTACCTCAACACCTTCCGGTATTGCTACAGGTAATTTACCTATACGTGACATCTTTTTATCTCCAATTTTATTATTTTCATTACTTAAATATTTGTTAAATTACCATACATAACAAAGGATTTCGCCGCCAACATTCTCTTTTTTGGCTTTTCTGTCTGTTAACAAACCTTTGCTTGTTGATATAATTGCTATACCCATTCCGCCAAGTACTTGCGGTATATTCTTTGCCTTACAATAATTTCTTAACCCCGGACGGGAAACTCTTTTTAAGTTTGAAATTACAGGTTTAGACTTTTCATCATATTTTAATGCTACTTTTAATGTCTTGAAATTACTGCCTTCTTTTTGTTCAACAGTATAATCTTCAACATAACCTTCTGATTTTAATAATTTTGCCAATTCTGATTTTAATTTTGAAGCCGGCATCTCTACTTCTTTTAATGCAGCCATATTTGCATTTCTTATTCTTGTTAGCATATCTGCTATCGGATCTGTATTCATTTTCTTTTTCCTTTACTTTTTATGACTGAGGGTTTCCTTTGGATTTTCATTATAATCGGCTTCAATCCTTATTTTTTCCCCACCACGTCAACTACTTACTGAAATTTATTCGGCAGTATAGAAAAGCTTTATTTGGTATATTGGAATTTCTAATAAATTTGCCTCTAAACGCAAACCCATATACATTGTTATAACTGATTAATTTTCTTTATAACAGCTTATAAGCCTATAGTATATTCCAATCGTGCAACTGTTGTTCTATTAGTTTAGGATTTTTCCTTACACTACAGTATTTCGTTACCAACTTGCTTTAACTACACCCGGCAATAAACCTTGATGAGCCATTTTTCTTAAGCATACTCTGCAAATCCCAAAATCTCTATGGAATCCATGAGGACGTCCGCAAATTGAACATCTGTTATGAAGCCTTACTTTTGGATATTTGCCTTGAGCCGCTAATGCTTCTCTTCTTAGCTCTTTATTTATCATTGCTTTCTTAGCCACGTTTTTCTCCTTTGTTATTTCTTAAATGGCATTCCAAGCGCTCTTAATAAAGCTCTTGCTTCTTCATCTGTATTCGCTGTAGTTATTATCGACACATTTAAACCATGTATTGCATCTAATTCATCATACGAAATTTCAGGAAACAAAGACTGTTCTTTTAATCCTAAAGTATAATTTCCTCTGCCGTCAAAACTTTTTTGGCTTACACCTCTAAAGTCACGAATTCTCGGTAATACTACACATATTAACTTTTGCAGAAAATCATACATTCTTTCGCCTCTTAGCGTTACCATTGCACCAACAGGCATGCCTTCTCTTAACTTGAATGCAGCTATTGATTTTTTTGCTTTTGTCGATAATGCTTTCTGTCCTGCTATCTTTGTTAATTGATTTACTATAGCTTCCGCTAACTTTGAGTTATGACAAGCTTCTCCTACTCCCATGTTTAAAACAATTTTGTTTAATTTTGGAATTTGGTGAATATTTTCATACTTAAATTCATCTTGAAGTACTTTTTTTACTTCTTCATCATATTTTGCTTTTAAATTTTTAGTTACTACTGTCATTTTTCTTTCCTTCTGTAGAATGTATTCCCTCGGAGGCTGTCGTTTCAGGATTGCAAGTAATCATCTCAGCTTACTTTTCTTCTGTACCCCCCCCCCTTGGAATACCCATACTTTTAGTCTATTTTTTCTCCGCATTTTTTACAAACACGAACTTTTTTATTATCAATAACATCATACTTTATTCTTGTTGCTTTTTCACAAGAAGGACAATATAACATTACTTTTGATGAATCCATAGCCGCTTCTGTTTTTATTAAACCGCCTTGATTCCCGCCTTGTGCTTTTTGTGCTTTTGTTACTATATTTGCACCTTCTACTATTACTTTATTTTCAGAAGTAATAACTTTCTTTACGGAACTTACTTTTCCTTTATCTCTGCCGGAAGTTACTACTACTTTATCTCCGCTTTTTACATGTATCGGGTGTTTTTCAACAGGTTTCTTGTTTCTCATCTCGCTTCTCCTAAATTACTTCCGGAGCAAGAGAAATAATTTTCATAAAGTTCTTATCTCTAAGCTCTCTTGCGACAGGTCCAAATACACGCGTACCTCTCGGATTCCCGTCTTTATTTATTATTACTGCTGCATTTTCATCAAATCTGATTACACTGCCGTCGGCTCTTTTTATATCAGCTTTTGTTCTTACAACAACCGCTTTCACTACTTCAGATTTTTTTACAGCCATATTCGGTGTAGCATCTTTTACTGCCGCTACTATAACATCTCCTACATGTGCATATTTCTTGTTTGAACTACCCATTACACGGATACATAACAACTCTTTTGCACCTGTATTATCTGCTACTTGCAATCTCGTTTCTTGCTGTATCATTTTATTTCATCCTTTGAAATTACTTTACTTTATTTTACTTTTTCTACTATTTCAGACAATATCCAACGTTTACCGCCTGAAATCGGCTTTGATTCAACTATTTTTACAATATCACCTTCTGAACACTCGTTTAATTCATCATGCGCTTTGTAATTTTTTGTTGTTTCGATAATCTTTTTATATTTAGGATGTTGATTATATGAAGCAACCTTTACCACTGCGGTCTTGTCCATTTTGTTGCTTATTACAACACCTTGTTTTTCCTTCTTAGGCATTTTTATTTGACCTCTTACCTTTTATACTGATTCTTTTTGGTTTATTACTGTTTTTACTCTTGCTATTGATTTTCTGATTTCCTTAAGCTGAGAATTTGCTCTCCCTAAATCAGCAGCATTGTCATATTTATTAGTGTATTTTTTGAACCTTATTTCAAATAATTGTTTCTTATAATCTACAACTAATTCATTTAGTTCTATTACTGATTTTTCACGTATTTCTTCTATTTTCATGGTTACTCACCTGCTTTTTCAACAATTTTTACTTTTATCGGAAGTTTTTGAGCAGCCAATTCCAACGCACGAACAGCCACTTCTCTTTGAGGATAATCTAATTCAAAAAGAATTCTGCCTGGTTTTACTACTGCTACCCAGTATTCAGGATTCCCTTTCCCTTTTCCCATACGAACTTCTGCCGGCTTCTTTGTTATCGGCTTGTCCGGAAAAATCTTTATCCACACATTCCCGCCTCTTTTTATTTCACGGGTCATTGCTCTTCTTGCCGCTTCAATTTGACGGCTTGTTATCCATGCAGGATCTAAGGACTGTAATCCGTATGAACCCAGTTCTAACTCGGTTCCGCGGGTTTCATGACCTTTCATTCTGCCTTTCATCATTTTTCTATATTTCGTCTTTTTGGGCATTAACATGATAGTTTTTCGCTCCTAATTCATTTTACTTATTCTTTTTCTGTTTCAGCTTCCGCTTCCGCTTTCACTTCTTGCGGTTGTACGGCTGATTTCTTTTTTAGTCTGACGCCTAACGGTTGTTG
>JAJQFK010000163.1 GCA_021201175.1 Candidatus Gastranaerophilales bacterium
ATATATATACACATGAAGTTCTAATAAAATATTTTAATACATTTGAAGCAGCCGGATTTAAAATAAAAAAAATTAAAACAAGATATAAGCTTCTAAACGCAATTTTTAACATCAATCTTTCAAAACAGGAAGAAGAAATATTGTATAAAGTCATTGATAATATTCCAAAACTTTATAATGACTCTTTAGAGGAGAATCTTTATAATTTTTTTGACAGAGCGGAAAAATTTATAAATATATCTTATCCTGAGTTATTTGAAAAAAAATTATCTGCAATTAAGCATTTTGGCAATCCAAATACAAACAGTATGGTTCCAACTTTAAAAAAATTAGCACAAGACTCGCAGTTGGTAAATATCTCATACAAAAAGAATGACAATATTATTGAACTTAACAGTATAGTTATAAAAGAAATTATTGAAAAACAAGGAGATATTTATGTAACTTGCTACAATAAATCGCTTGGAAGAAATAAAAAAGTAGCGGTAAGTTCAATTTTATCTTTAAAACAGCTTCCGAATAAAACGGATTCTTCTACATACATGAACCCTGTTGTATTTGAACTATACGGCAGACTTGCCTCTGTTTATAAAATCAGAAAATATGAAAAAGTTATAGATATAAGCAATAACCGTATTGTTGTATCAAATTCCGGAGAAGATAAGGATACTCTTTTATTAAGAATATTGAAATATGGTGAAAATTGTAAAATTATTAAGCCTTTATCCGTTCAGAATGATTTTATTACATTAATTGATAATATGATTAAAAATTTGGAGGCTGAATAATGCACACAATTGCGTTTATTCCGATTGATAACCGTCCTGTATGTATGCAGCTTCCGCAACAAATTGCAGCACTTGATAAAAACATAAAAATTATGGTTCCGCCTCTTAACTGTATGGGAGATTTAAAAAACAGCGCACACATAAATAATATTTTAAAATGGATTGAATCACTCGAAAATATTGATACAGCTATTATTTCTTTAGATACTGCAGCTTACGGCGGGCTTATTACCTCAAGAAAATGTAATGATGATATTTCTATGATAAAAACAAGAATTGAAAAACTAATTAGTGTACTGCTAAAAACCAAAGCGCGAATTTTTGCATTCTCGAGTATTATGAGAATTTCCAACAACAACATAAATGAAGAAGAAAAAGAGTATTGGAATAAGTATGGAACAAAAATTTTTGAATATTCCTATAACTGTCATAAAACCGGAATTCCGCCTAAAACAGATATTCCGAACGAAATTCTTCAAGATTATTTAAATACGCGTAAACGAAACTTTGATATTAATAAATATTATCTGGAACTTGCAAAACAGGGAATTTTTGATTGTTTGGTATTTTCAAAAGATGATTGCAGTAAATTCGGCTTAAACGTTAAAGAAGCAAAAGAACTTGAAATTTCAGCTTCATCTTTGAATAATGTTTTTATTAAAACAGGGGCGGATGAAATTCCGTTAACTCTTTTATCCCGTGCAATAAACTACGAAAAAAATATAAAAATTGCTCCGATATACACAGCCCCTGAATCAATACACAAAATATCCAAGTATGAAGATATAAGCGTGGAGGAATCCGTAAAATCACAGATTGAACTTGCAGGGGCTAAAGTTTCAACTGTTAATGATTCTGATATGATTTTAATTGTTAATAATTTTGAGAATGAGCAAGGAGAACTCGTTATGAATGTTCATGTTCCTTTGTTTAATTCTGATTTAATACTTCCTGAAAAACCTTATTGTATAGCTGATATTCTAAATGCAAACGGAAGTGATAATAATTTTGCGGCTGCGTTTCTAAAAAAGAATAATCTAAAAAATTTTTATGGCTATGCAGCATGGAATACCACCGGTAATACATTAGGCTGTGTAATTAGTACTGCTCTTACATACTATAAAGCGCAAAAACCCGATAAAACAGCATTTAAAATTCTTAATCTAACCCGTTTTTTAGATGATTGGGCATATCAGGCAAATATAAGGGAAAAAATTAAGCATAATACAAATAATCTTTCCGGAATAGTTCTGAAAAACGAAATGAAAAATTATGAAAATATATTATTAAATAAATTCGGTGTAAAAGCTGCCGGTATAAATTATTCTTTCCCATGGAACAGATTTTTTGAAATTAAAATTGATATAGAGTTTTAATAAATTTTTTGTTTTTGGGAGAATATAAAAATACATTTGTAGCTTTATCAGAAAAAATAACTTTAATTGCAATATGAAAATCGGTTCTGTAATATTCTTTATTATTAGATTCAAGTAATTTAAGAGTATCCGAATCGGGGTGATTATAAATATTTTTTCCGGTTGAAATAACAAATATGTCTGTTTTATTAATCATTTCCTGATTAATAGTATTTTTAGCACCGTGATGTCCTGTTTTTATAAGAGAAATATGGTCTTTTATATCTTCCGGCAGAGAATTAAATGTATTTATATCCCCATCCCCCATAAATAACATATTTTTATCCTTGTAATTACATTTTACAATTAAAGATTTTTGATTTTCTGTTTTGATATTTTCTCCGGAAGGTTTATAAATACTTATAGAAAAGTTATTTTTATCCCAAATTAGCGAATTTTTCTTAACAACTTGATAAGATATGTTTTTTTCATTAATAAATTTAATAATTCTATCAGATAGTTTTGTATCTTCACAACTATCAGGAATAAATATTTCTTCAACTTCTAATTTTTCTAAAATATTTATAGTACCGCCCGCGTGATCCGAATCAAAATGAGAAAGTATAAGTCCTTTTAATTTTTTAATATCATTATCACGGAAGTATTTTAATATTATATTATCAGCCTGTGATAATCCCGACAAATAAGGCATTTTACCTGTATCTATAAGAAAATAATCATTGTCTTGAGATTTTATCAGTATTGAATCTGCATTACCGACAGAAAAGAATACCACTTCCGGAGATTTACTTTTTATCGGGATTATTAAAAGTAAAAATAACAAAATTAAGACTCCGGCGGAAATATATACTTTTTTGGAATACAACTTGAATTTTAAAATGCAGGTTGTAAAAATTATTATGGCAAAATATAGTAATATTTGAAAAATTGAGGGTTTTTTCAAATAAATAATTGAAAATGGCATTGAAGAAAAAAATTCTGCAACTTTTACAATATATATCAGCAGCGGATTAAGTATTAAATCAGCAATAAAACAAATTTTGTCGGCTATAGCAGGAATTAATGCCAAAATAGAACTTATAAATCCTAAAAATGAAACAATGCTCAACACGGGAATAATTGCAATATTAGAAAAAACAGAGTACAAAGCAAAGGTATTAAAATAATACATTTGTAAAGGAGCAGCATAAAGCTGGGCAATTATAGGAATCATGCCCGCCCCTAAAATATAATTAATAAATTTGTGTTTAAACTTAAAAGCTATAAGCGGGGCTGTAAAAATTAAAGCAAAAGTTACAATAAAAGATAACTGAAAACCTACATCCAGAAGCATAAACGGATTAAATGCAAGCATTAAAAATCCGACTAAAAATAACAATGCCATAGTAGGAGTAGTTCTGTCGATATATTTGCCGATTAGTATTAAAGCCAGCATTAAAAAAGCTCTTATAATCGGCGGGCCGAATCCTGTCATACAGGTATATACGGAAATTAATCCAATTCCGGTTAAAATAGATAATTTATAATCTAATTTTAAGTTTTTTGCGAAGAAAAACCATATACCAAAAATCAAAGTAACATTCATGCCCGAAGCCGCAAGAATATGAAATATCCCCGAATTCATAAAAGATTTTTTTGTATCTTCATCAGGGTTAACTGCATCATCTCCAAAAATAATTCCGCCCAGTATTTCAATCATTGGAGATTTTATATTTTTTGCATGTACTTCAAGAATATTTGAACGGACTTTATTTAATTTTCGCAATAAACGGTATAAAATATCATCAGAGCACCCTGTTATTTGCCAATCTTCATTAACATATATAAGAGAAAAAACATCTTTATACTGTAAATACTTTGCATAATCAAACTCAGAAGGATTCTTTGCATTTTCAGGTACTTTTAGTTTCCCTTTAATACTTAGTATATCTCCGATTTGGATAGTTTTTATTTTTTCTTCTTTATCATATATCGTGACTAATGTCTTTGAATTTATATTATCTTCAAACTCATTATTTAAACCAATCTCGAATACTTGTGCATAAAATTTTGTGGATATAGAACTACTATTTGCGGGAATAGAAAGTACTTTTACTTTTGCACTGATAAACTCGTCCGAATATGCAGTTAAATTATCATCAAAACGGAAATTTAACAATGAGTTAAACAAGCCGAAAACAAACGAACCTAACAGTATACATAAAAAAACTGCCGATATCGATTTATTTTTGAAATACAAAAATAAAAACAACCCCGCAATAATAAGTGAAGCAGGAATAATTAAATCAAATAAAAATGAAATAATTCCTAAGACATAAGTTAATGAAAATAAAATAATTTTAGTCTGCTTATTCATTACCGAATTCTGAATTAAACTGAAATACATTGAAATTTTATCATAAACTTGATAAGTTGTTGTGTGCAATTCATTGCACCAAAACTGCTTGATAATCATTAAGCAAAATAAAGAATATACATTGAAAAAAATTATTTTTATGCAAAAATTAAACTATCAGCGTAAGCTAAGTAAAATTTATATAAGTACAAAATAATAAAGGAAAAACAAAATGGCAATACAGGTTCCGTTGGAAAGAGTAAGAAATTTTGGTATTGCCGCACACATTGATGCAGGTAAAACAACCACTACAGAACGTATTCTTTTCTACACAGGTAAAACTCATAAAATCGGTGAAGTGCATGATGGTGCAGCAGTTACCGACTTTATGGATCAGGAAAGAGAAAGAGGTATAACAATCCAATCAGCAGCAGTAACTGCTATGTGGAAAAATCATCAGTTTAATATTATAGATACCCCGGGGCACGTTGACTTTACTATTGAAGTTGAACGTTCATTACGTGTATTAGACGGTGTTGTAGCTGTCTTTTGCGCGGTAGGCGGTGTACAGTCACAATCTGAAACAGTTTGGAGACAGGCTAACAGATATGAAGTTCCGAGAATGGTTTTCGTTAATAAAATGGATAGAACAGGGGCTAACTTCTTCCGTGTTGTTGATCAGATTAAAAACAGATTAAACGCAAATGCAGTGCCTATTCAATTGCCAATCGGGGCAGAAGATAAATTTACAGGCTTGATTGACCTTATGAATATGAAAGCTGAAATTTATACAAACGATTTAGGTACCGATATAAGAGAAGAAGAAATTCCTTCTGATATGTTGGAACAAGCACAGGAATACCGCGCCGCTATGGTTGAAGCTATTTCTGAATTTGACGACGATTTAATGATGAAATATATGGAAGGTGAAGAACCTACCGTTGATGAACTTAAAGCTGTTTTAAGAAAAGCTGTTTGCAATAACCAAATAGTACCGGTATGCTGCGGAACTGCTTTTAAAAACAAAGGGGTTCAATTGCTTTTGGATAACGTCGTATACTATATGCCGTCACCTTTGGATGTTAAAGCTATTGAAGGAGAACTTGAGGACGGAACAAAAGTTGAAAGACATTCTTCCGAATCAGAACCGTTCTCTGCACTTGCTTTTAAAATTATGACAGACCCTTATGTCGGACGTCTGACTTTCTTAAGAGTTTACTCAGGTAAATTAACATCAGGTTCTTATGTTTTAAATGCTACTAACGGTAAAAAAGAACGTATTTCCAGATTAGTTCAAATGTATGCAGACCAGAGAAATGAAATATCAGAAGTTTATGCCGGTGATATATGTGCTGCTGTTGGTTTGAAAGATACAACTACAGGTGATACATTGTGCGATGAAAATGCACCGATTATCTTAGAAAAAATGGAATTCCCTGATCCGGTTATATCTGTTGCTATTGAGCCAAAAACAAAAGCTGATCAGGATAAAATGGGTATTGCTCTGCAAAAACTTGCGGAAGAAGATCCTTCTTTCAGAGTTAAATCTGATTCAGAAACAGGTCAAACAATTATTTCAGGTATGGGTGAACTTCACCTCGATATTATTGTTGATCGTTTGTTGAGAGAATTTAAGGTTGATGCAAATGTTGGTAAACCTCAAGTTGCATACCGCGAAACAATTCTTGGCAACTCTGATCAAGATTCCAAATTTATCAGACAATCAGGCGGTAAAGGTCAATATGGTCATGTTAAAATCAGAATTTCTCCTGCCGGTGAAAATGAAGGTTTTGTATTTGAAAACAAAATTGTCGGCGGTGCTATTCCTAAAGAATATATCGAACCTGCAAGAAAAGGTATGGAAGAAGCACTTGAAGGCGGTATTCTTGCCGGATATCCGATGATTGATGTTAAAGTTGAACTTTATGACGGTTCTTACCACGAAGTTGACTCATCAGAAATGGCATTCAAAATCGCCGGTTCTATGGCTATAAAAGACGGCTGCAAAAAGGCAAGACCCTGCATCTTAGAACCTATGATGAAAGTTGAAATTGAAATACCTGACGAATATACAGGTACTATCATAGGAGATATTTCAAGACGCCGCGGTCGTGTTGAAGGTCAAGAACCTTTGGGAAATACCGGTAACGTAATTGTTAGAGCTACTGTTCCGTTAGGTAATATGTTTGGTTATGCTACGGATTTGCGTTCAAATACTCAAGGACGTGGCACGTTCTCTATGGAATTTTTGAAATATGAACAAGTTCCTATGAATGTTCAGGAAGAAATTATTTCAAAATCCGGCGCAAAAGCATAATCTTTTAAATAAATATCTAAAAAACCTAAAATCTATTAAAAATGATTTTAGGTTTTTTTAGTACAGTATAAGCGATGCGACAAATCTTTCGCCCGTCAGCAAAAGACGGTTGAGTGTAGATATTCTACGTGCCTATAACGTAGTGAATAATCAATGTTCGCGAAACAACAGCAAAGCGGGTGTTGTCTGAACGTAAGTGAGTTCACCCGCTCTGGTTGAGCGTTACAATTGATTAATGAACGAAGTTCTACGGCACAAATTTTGTGAAACTTTTTAAAAAAGTTTCCCCGTCCGGAGGACAAAATTTTGAATTTAAATTAAGTTTAAATAAGCAATATACAAAAGACTTCTGTTTTGTTTCTAACTTATTCTTGTTTATAAGTTGTTATAATAAAAAAACTCGCAAAGACGATTTCAGCTGCTTATAGCGAATTTTTCTCGCACATGCTTTGCGCCGGCGGTAAATATCTGCTAAAATAGTTTCTATGAGTATAAGAAATTTTAGATTAAAAATAATTTGTTTAGCTTTATTATTTACCTTAATAAATGTAAATTTATCGTATGGAATTGATTATGACGACGTTCCTCAAGGGTTTTGGGCTTATGCTGCAATTAACGGGCTCTCGCAAGAGGGGATTTTATTTGGTTATCCTGATAATATGTTTCAGCCTGAAAAATACGTAACAAGGGCAGAATATGCATCTATGACAGTCAGAGCTTTAAATCAGCAAAACTCTGTAATTGATACAATGTATTCGTTTGAAGATATTTCACCTTCTGACTGGGGGTGGAATTATGTAATAAGAGCCGTTAATTTGGATATTATCAAACCTTCTGATGACGGATATTTTTATCCTGATGATTATATTACTAAAACAGAAATAATAACTTTTTTGGTGAATATTCTAAAAACAGAAGATATAACAGACAAAGAAGCTTTAACGGCGCTGCAAAACAATTATAAAAATTACAGTGATATTCCTGATTGGTTTAAAGTTACGGCGGGAAAAGCCGAATTTATGAATCTCATTCCAAAAACTCCTGAAAATGCCGGTACTTTAGAATGGGATAGTCCTGTAACACGTGCGGAACTTGCAGTATTTTTATATAATATGAAAAAAGAAACAGATTCCTATATTCAGCAGAAAAAAATTGAAGAAACAAGTCCTAAAATCGGAGAAGGAATTATTATTGATAATGTCATTATAAATGAGGATATTGCAACACTCCCTGCCCAAACTGTTCTTCCTGTTACGATAATAGGGCAGCTTAGTTCAAAAGATGCTTATCCGGGGCAGATGTTTCAAGCAAAATTCGTTAATAATATTGTTGACTATGAACATCATATTATTCTTTCTAAAGATATTATTCTTACGGGAAAAATTCTCGATTCTTCAAAAGCCAGATATATTTTAAATAACGGCGAACTCATTTTTGAATTATCATGCGTCAATAAAAACAATCTTCTTACAAGAATAATGGGAGTAGCCGAATATGAAGCCGAAATTATAGAGGCTAACAAAGTAAAAAAAGTTTTTAAAACCATTATTAAAGGACAAAATTTTACTGCTAAAGATGGTCAAATTCTTTATATAAGGCTTTTTAAGCCGCTCAGAGTAAACATTGTAACCGGTGAAGTTATTGATTAGTTTTTTTATCCTTTTCTATAAACTTTAATTCATATCCCAAAATATCTGCTATTATTAACATTTCTCTATGAGTAATTGTTTCATTTCTAAGTTTATTGGATAGATTTTGCATTGAGTAGGGTTTATTTAATCTTTTGGATAACGCTTGTGATAATTCAGTCAAACTAATATTAACATCTAATAATATTTTCTTTAA
>JAJQFK010000161.1 GCA_021201175.1 Candidatus Gastranaerophilales bacterium
TTGTTCTGAAAAATCATCAAGCAACATGAATGGCGCCGGCTGTACTTATAAAGTTCTACAAGACTGAAATTTTCAATCAAGCAAGGTTGGGATTTCTTGAAACCTTTAACAACGACGTCCATTGCGAGCTTTTTAAGTAATTTGAATCAACACTTTATATTCAAGTCAAACTACTGTAAAACGGCGCGGCAATCTCTGACATGTCATTGCGAGCCGATTTATCGGCGTGGCAATCTCTACCATATCTAAGACTAGCAAGCGTGAAATATTTTACACGAATAAATATTAAAAAAATAAAATGCGACATAAAGCCGCATAAGTCAAGAAAGGAATGGTTACACTATTAATTTGATTTTATTATTACATAAATTTGAATACTACGCAAATTTATGAACATTTGTTAAGAATTTTTTATTAATCAAGTAAAATGATAGGCTGAAATAGTATCAATAACAATGAAAATTCCATTGTAATAAACTTAACAGAGGAAATAATATGAAAATAGGAGTAGTTTCTTTAGGACTAATCGGAGGTTCTATATTTAAAAAGTTATCAAAAGTAATAAATGCTAATGGCTTATATGCCGTAACAAAAAATGAATCTACAATTATAAAGGCAAAAAAGTACAGTCCTAATATTTCAAATGATTTAAATTATATAAAAGATTGCGACGTAATTTTTACAGCCTGTCCCATAAATAAAACTATTGAAATTTTAGACAAATTAGAAGAAATTGTTTCTGATGAATGTATAGTTCTTGACTGTGCAAGTGTAAAAGAATTTGTTATGCAAAAAAAGCGCAGATATAAATTTATAGGCTCACATCCAATGGCCGGAACAGAATTTTCCGGATTTGATTATTCTTTTGAAAGTTTATATGAGGGAGCAAAATGGGTTTTAACTCCTGCGGATAATGTAGTTGAAACAGATATTTATAAAGTAAAAAAAATAATAGAAATGATGGGGGCAAAAACTATTATTACAACGGCAAAAGAACATGATGAAGCTGTTGCATTAATAAGTCATTTACCTCTTTTAATTGCGCAATCATTATTTTACGGTATAAAAGATAACAAGCTTGCCTGTCAACTTGCTTCAAGCGGGTTTCGTGATATGACAAGACTTGCTTTATCCAATCTTGAAATGGCACAAGATATGCGTTTATATAATGAAAAAAATATTGATATTGCTATTCAAAAATTAATTAATTCTATAAATTTACTAAAAAATACCAAAGATTTAGAAATTTTTGCCGATATAAAAAACACCCGTTCAAAAATGTATTCTGTTGAAGGGAAAAATATTTTCAATCCAATACAGGATTAGCATAATCGTAAAATCAAAACAATATAAAAAAGTTTTGAACAATATATTATCCGACTAATTGTTTTTTCATAATTAATATTATACCAAAATCAGCAATTTAATCATAATGAATTGTTTGATTACAACCGAATATTTTACCGATAGGTAAATTTTTTATATATTCAAGATTATTTTAATATAATTTTACCGAACGGTAAAATTTATTGAAATTAGATTTAAAATGAGTTATAATTTTACCGATAGGTAAAATTTTGAGGTTTCTATGAAAATTAAATCTGCGGAAGAACTCGGTAAATTAATCAGAAATACCAGAAAATCACAAGGGTTAACACAGTCTGATTTAGCTATAGCCTGTAAAGCAGGTATAAGATTTATTGTAGAGCTTGAAAACGGGAAAGAAACCGCCCAAATCGGAAAAACAATTAATGTTCTGAATATGCTCGGGCTTTCAATCAACATAGGAGAATAAAATGCAAAAAGAATCTCTTTATGTAAGATTAAATAACAAAATAATCGGAGAATTATATAGAGATTCTAACGGGAAATTCTGTTTTGAATATAATGACAGTGTTTCTCAAGCAATTTCATTAAGTCTGCCTGTTGATAAAAAGATATACAATTATGAAGAATGCAAAGGATTTTTTAACGGACTTTTGCCTGAAAGCGACAATGTAAGAAGAACAATAGGGAAAAAATACGGAATAAATTATAAAAATGATTTCAGTCTTTTAAAATCAATCGGTTATGATTGTGCAGGTGCAATATCTTTTTCGGGTACAGAAAATAATTATTTTGAATTAAATCTGCCTGAATATTTTGAAATTAAAGGAAAAATTTTGTCCGATAACGAACTTGAAAAATTTATATCGGAACTTCCTAAAAAGCCGCTGGCTTTAAGTATTGACGGTATGAAGCTGTCTTTAGCAGGTGCACAGGATAAAACAGCGGTTATTCTTATTGATAATAAAATTGCAATTCCCGATAAATATGTTCCGACAACTCATATATTAAAACCTCAGATTAAAGAATTGCAAGAAACAGTTCAAAATGAGTATATATGCATGAAAGCGGCTCAAAAACTTAACATTATTGTGCCTGATGTACAAATAAGAACGGTTAACGGAAAAGAATATTTTTTAGTCGAACGATATGACAGGGAAATAAAAAACAATAAACTAAAAAGAATACATCAGGAGGATTTCTGTCAGGCATCAAATATAGTAAGTGCATATAAATATCAATCTGAGGGCGGAGTCTGCTATAAGGATTGTTTTAATATTTTGAAAAAAACAAGCCGTCCTGCCGTTTCAATTGTAAGATTTTTGAATTTAATGATTTTTAATTATTTAATAGGAAATAATGATGCCCATGGAAAAAATTATTCAATCCTGCATAAAGATAATAGTGAAATTGAATTGGCTCCTGCTTATGATATTTTATCAACAAGAGTTTATGATAATCTTTCAAAAAAAATGGCAATGAAAATCGGCGGTTATTATGAAAGCGAAAAAATTTTTCCTCATCACTTTGAACGATTTGCAAATGAAACGGGAATAAGCTATACACAATTAAAAAAAATTATAAAAGAGCAGGCTTTTATTCTGCCTGATATTATAGAAGAAATTATCTACAGTTTTGATAATACGATAGGAAAATCTATATCAGACATTGTTAACAAAAATTGTGAAAATGTATTTAAAAGATTTAAATTTTAAATATTATTTTACAAGATATTTTTGGATAAACGTGTAGCCTGATCCCGAGCTTGAACAGTCGGAATTTATTTGAGAAGCACTTCTGCTTTTATATGCGGGGACTATCCCTTCTTCCGTAAATACTGCGGCAAAAATATCTTTTCCTATCGTATTTGGTTTTTTACTTCCATTTATATCAAAATATATTTCCAAACCAAATTTAGTGTTAATATCTACTCCAAAATATTTTGCAACGCTGGATGCCGATTGTACATTTATATTAATAAATGTTCCATCATTTAATACAAATGTTATTATACCACTTCCTATTCCAATTCCAGAGTTATTCATATAAGCAGTTGAACCATCCATATTATAGCTGTTTCCGTTATTCCAGCAACCTGCCGTATCATTATAACAAATCTTTGTTACAATTATATAATTTTTCAAATAGGAATTAAACCAATTTTCTACATTTTTATAATTGTTAGCATCAATATCTAATATCATATCCCCGCCGTCTGCTTTTACTCTTATCATTGCGTTTGCAAGCATGGAATATGTCTTTTTTACTTTTGATATTCTCTCCTGCTCCGTATATTGAGCATAAATAAACGGCACTGTTATTGCGGCAATGACTCCTATAATTACAAGTGCGATAAGAACCTCTGATAGTGTAAAAGCTTTTATATTTTTCATTAAACCTCCAAAAGTGACACAATAATCATACTTTATGAAAAAATAGTACAATTTTGTCATTATTATACGACATGTATATACATAAAATCAAATTTTATATTTATACTTAAATACATAGTTTTAAATAATAAAACATCTTATTCTTTAATAAAGAGGTGTTATGATTAATTTAGAACTGATAGGTCACAGAATAAAAGAAATAAGAAAAAGCAAAAAAATTTCGCAGGAAAAACTTGCTGAAATGGTTTCTATGAACACAAGAAGTATTTTAAGACTTGAGAATGCTCAAACAATACCTACTCTTGATACTCTTGATAAAATCGCAAAAGCATTGGATATAAATATTAATTATTTTTTTGAAAATGAAACAATAAAAAACAGGAAAGAAATAATTAAAGATATAAATAGTTGTTTAAATCTAATGACGGATGAAGAATTAAAAAAATTTTACAAAGCTGTATATAACTACATACACTAATAAAGTTTTGAACAGGATAAAAAATAAAAAACATGCCCGAAAAAATATACATGTCAAAAAAAAGTTAATTTAGCGCAGATACATGCTTTTTTTGTATCAAAAATTTACAAGAAAAAAATTTTCACCCTGTAGAAAACTTGTAGAAAACTATTTCAAAACATGTTCAAAACTGTTATTTTTTATTCAATAACTTTTTATAATTTTAACAATTTTTAAAATAAATATTCCTTTTCTACATTTTTTCTACAAGTATTGAACATTTTTCTACAGGTTTTATACATACTCCAAAACCTTTAATAATACATATTTAAGATAGTTTTCTACAAGTTTGGCTATTACCTATTACTACTACTATTTTTTATATATAAATATATAAGTAGTTAGTAAAAAAAAAGAATCTGTTAAGGTAAAATAAAAAAATTATCGTTTTTTCATTTTTCTTATATAATAGAAAAGTGCACTAATAAAAGAGGTTTATTATGCTTTTTACTATAGATAGAGATTCACTGTTAAATAAGTTGAAAATAGTTGAAAAAGTTACAACACAAAGAGGAAACGTTCAACCGGTGCTTTCTAATGTATTAATTGAAGCTTGTAATAATGTTATAAAACTTAGTGCAACGGATTTGGAAATTTTTGTAAAAGCAAATGCAGCCGCAGCTGTAATAAAAGAAGGAAAAATAACTATACCGGCAAGAAAATTACTTGAAATAGCCTCTACCCTTCCTGATAAACCGGTTGAATTTTCATTAGATGAAGATACAAATGTTATAACAGTTTCTTGCGGTAAATCTAAGTTTGAACTTATAGGAATTTCAGCTTCTGAATTTCCAAAAGGAGAAGAAGAAGTTGAATACGAAAATGAAATCGAAATTAACCTGGAACCGTTATTAAAGTCTATTAAGAATACTGTTTATGCTGCTGCAAATTATGAAAACAGAAATGTAATATCCGGTGTTTTTTGCAGTATACAAGGTGATACCCTTGAAATGGCAGCTACCGACGGTAACAGACTTACAAGAATGATTGAAACTATTAAAAACGATAGCCAAAAATCAACAAAAATTGTAATTCCTTCTAAAACATTAAATGAATTTGTCAGAATTTGCTTTTTTTCTTCTCAAGAAAATGTGACGCTTGTTGTGGATAAAACAAAGTTGATTCTTAAAACGCCTAATTTTTCAATAAATTCAAGATTAATAGAAGGTGATTATCCTCCGTACGGGCAGTTAATTCCGAAATCAACTTTAAATAATGCCGTAGTTTCAAGAGATGAATTAATTTCTGCATTGGATAGAGTTTCGACAATGGTTAATGACAGAACAAGTATTGTTAAATTCTCATTTAGTCAAGGGCAGTTGTTATTAAAGGCAGAAACACCGAATGCGGGAAGTTCGGAAGATGTTATAGAATGTGATTATTCCGGTGAAGATTTATCTATTGCTTTTAACTATAAATATGTATTGGATTCTGTTAAAACAATGGATGCTAAACAGGTAAAAATAGGCTTAAACGGAAGTTTATCAGCTACGGTATTTAAACCGGACAGCGAAGAAAATTACATTTGTTTAATAATGCCTATTCAGATAAGATAAAAGGTTAGTTATGAAAGTTAGTGTAAAAGTACCTGCTACAACAGCAAATTTAGGACCCGGTTTTGATTGTTTGGGTTTGGCGCTTCCTATTTATAATGAAATAACTGTTGAAGAAACCGTTATGCCCGGGAGCGGGATTGAAATAAATATTATTGAAGATACCGAAACTTATGATATATTATCTATTCCTAAAGATGAAAATAACATTGCTTATAAGGCTATTGAACTTTTGTATAATTTTATAGGACAAAGTGTAAGTGATATAAAAATAACAATAAAGACAAATATTCCGGTTGCAAGGGGGTTAGGCAGCAGCGCTTCTGTAATAGTAGGCGGCTTAATGGCTGCTAATAAACTTCTTGGAAATCCTGCCGATGATGCGGTATTATTATCAATTGCGTCAGAAGTTGAAGGACATCCTGATAATGTCACTCCTGCAATGTTTGGCGGATTTTGTCTTGCAAGTATGGAAGATGACGGCAGTGTTGTGTATTCCAAAATTTCTTGGCCTGATGATTGGAAATTAACCGTTATAATTCCTGATTATGAGTTAGATACTATGATAGCAAGGTCGGTTTTACCTGAAAGTATTCCTGTAAAAGATTCTGCTTTTAATATAAGAAAATGTGCTATGTTGGTCGATTCAGTATACAGACATGATTCGGAAATGATGAAAAAATGTCTTAAAGATAAGCTTCATCAGCCTTATAGAGAACGATTAATAAAAGGATTTAAAGAATTAACAGAGTTTCTTGAAAATAAAGATGATATTTTAGGCTGTGTTATTTCCGGTGCAGGTCCTTCAATCCTTGTTATTTCTGAAAAAAACGGATTTGAAAAAGTCGAAAATGAAGTTGTTAATCTGTTTACGGAATTAAATGTTAATTGTGATATCAGAACATTAAATATAGAAAATGAAGGTACAAAAGTTATATAAAGGAGGGAAAATATGAAAAAATCAATTAAAGATTTGGGTGATATTAAAGGAAAAAAAGCTCTTGTAAGAGTTGATATTAATGTTCCTTTGGATTCAAATAAAAATGTAACTGATGATACAAGAATACAAGCAATAATGCCTACTTTAAATTATTTAAAAGATAAGGGCGCAAAAATAATATTAATGGCTCATTTGGGCAGACCTAAAGGTGAAAAGAATCCTGAATTTACTCTGGCGCCTGTTGCAAAGTATTTGTCTAAAGTTTTGGGCGAAGAAGTTATGTTTATTCCTGATGTAGAAGATGCTGAAAAAATGGTGTCTGATTTAAAAGAAGGTCAAGTTGCTTTGCTTGAAAATATCAGATATTACAAGGCAGAAGAAGCAAAAGATGATGATATGACATTTGCAAATCAATTGGCTAAATTAGGTGATTTTTATGTAAATGATGCATTTGGTGCGGCTCATAGAAATCATACTTCAACTTCTAAATTGGCAAAGGTATTAAAACCGGCAGTATCAGGTTTATTGATGGAAAAAGAATTAAGATGTCTTTCACAAGCTCTTGATAATCCGACAAGACCGTTTACAGCAGTTGTAGGCGGTGCTAAAGTTTCTTCTAAAATAGGTGTTTTAGAAAATTTAATTGATAAAGTTGATAATTTGATAATCGGCGGCGGTATGGCTTATACGTTTGTTAAAGCTAACGGCGGTAAAATAGGTAATTCTATTTGCGAAGATGATCAATTAGATGTAGCAAAAGCAATTGAAAAGAAAGCTGCTGACAAAGGGGTAAAATTAGTAATGGCAACAGATGTTTTAGTTACTGATGATTTTTCAGGGAACGGTACTAATAAGTTTGTTAAAATAAATGAAATTCCGGATGGATTTGAAGGAGTAGATGCGGGTTTAGAATCAAGAAAAGCTTTTAGTGATGTATTAAAATCATCTAAAACAATTTTAATGAATGGACCTGTCGGCGCTTTTGAAAATCCTAAATTTGCAGAAGGAACAAAATCTGTTTTAGAGGCTGTAGTTGAGGCTACAAAAAATGGTGCAATATCTGTAATAGGCGGTGGCGATTCGGTTTCTGCCGCTAAAAAATTCTTTAAGGCGGAAGATTTTACTCATGTTTCAACAGGCGGCGGCGCATCTTTAGAGTTCATTGAAGGAAAGATTCTCCCCGGTGTCGCAGCTTTAGATGATAAATAAATTGTTTATATTTATATATAAAACAGAAGGATTATTTAATCCTTCTGTTTTTAAATGATTTTATTAGCAAGCATTTCATTTATTCTGACAAATTTTAAGTCATAACCTAATATTTGTCCGATTAGAAGTGCTTCTTCATATTTTAGTGTACCTCTTATCAGTTTTTGTGAAATATTTGAGCGGGAAATATTTTTTCCCGTATATTTTGACATTTCTTTTGCTATATAAGTTATTGATACATCATTTTCCAATAATAATTTTTTTATATCTTTTTTTACTCTCACACTAACCTCTGGCTTGATTTTGACTTATAAAAATATATTGACATATATTTTGTAATAGTGTAGAATACGTTAGTATAAAGGAACGTATATAATTATATAGGAACGTTAAATAATAACAGTTTACAATTCAATATAGAAAGTAGATTAAAAAGTGCAGAATAATAAAGATTGGTCGGGCATGCCTTTTCAATTTCAAATCGGTTTTACGCTGTCTGAAATACTTATTGCTCTTGTAATTATCGGAATTATTGCAGCTATAACGGTTCCTGTTATTTATGCAAACTATCAGGAACGCGCATTAAAATCCGCACTAAAAAAGAATTATTCTGTCTTAAAACAAGCTTTAGATAAATACTATATCGACAACGGAGAAAGATTATGTACCGGAATAAATATAGATGGAAGATTGGTAAAAAATAAACTTATCTCTTATA
>JAJQFK010000242.1 GCA_021201175.1 Candidatus Gastranaerophilales bacterium
CAACAACAGAGTCCTCAACAGAAAGTACAACAGAGCCGACAACGGAATCTACTACTGAATCTACGACTGAACCGACAACAGAAAGTACGACAGAAACAACAACCTGTGATGATGACAATAACGGTGATGAACCGGAAACGGAAGAACCTCCGACAATACCGTCAGAACCTACAACCGAACCTTCTACGGAAAATACTACATCTGCGCCTACAGAACCGGAACCAAGTCCGGAACCTGAACAAACAACAGCTTCTGATATTGATCCTGTAGAACCGGATCCGACTACCGAATCAACAACCGAAAGCACAACAGAAACGACTACGGAATGTCAAGAATCTTCAAATCCTGATGAACCGACAGATGAACCCGATCCTGAAATTCCGACAGAGGAAAGTTCAACGGAAACTACAACAGAAAATACTACTGAATCAACTACTGAATCAACAACAGAGTCGACAACTGAGAGTACAACTGAAACAACAACTGAATGTGAAGAACCCTCCGATTCTGATAAACCTACAAATGAACCTGAACCGGATATTCCGACAGAGGAAACTTCAAGTGAAATAACAACCGAAGCGACATCAGAATCAACCACTGAAACTGAACCCTCCAGTGAGGTAACAACAGAATCAACAGAAACAACAACAGAGTGTGAAGAACCCTCCGATTCAGACAGCCCGACAGAAGAACCCGAACCGGTAATCTCAACAGATGAAATTTCTACGGAAATGACAACGGAAGATCCGATAGAATCGACTGTTGAATCAACTGAAACCACTACGGAAGAAATAACGGAAGATTCTACGGAAACTACTACCGAATGCAGTGATTCCTCCGATTCTGATACTCCTGCACAGGAAGAAAATCCTGTTCTCCCGGGAGAATCAACGGAAACAACAACCCCGTATACAGAAGCAACTACGGAAGAAACAACAGAAAGTACTTCTGAAACAACAACAGATGATTTATCGGAAACAACAACCGAAGATGTGTCTGAAACAGCTACGGAACATGAAACTGAAAACCCTTCGGAAGAAACAACCGAATATGTTATAGAAGATTCAACGGAAGAAACGACTGAATGTACTGACAATTCTTTAGGCGACAACGTAGAACAAGAAGAAGAACCGGATATTTCTTCAGCTACCGATGATTCCGATAATTCAATTGAAAATACTGAAGATGAAGTTGAAAATTACGAAATGAACGATTCCTCCGATGATGACTGCGGTGAATCAGGCGAAAGTGATTATTCACAAAGTGAAGATGAACCTTCAATAGTTACACTTGCTTATGAACAACCAACTTCTAAAATTGGACAATTCACTTCCTTCCTTGTTTCAAAACTTGGCGGAACACCTAAAGCAGAACCTGAAACAACAGATTCATTCGTATATTATGTATAACAAACTGAAACCGCCGGTTAGTCCGGCGGTTTTTTAATGCCTAAACAATTTGATTTATTCGCCAAATAAGTCAATTAAATCTTGCATATAGCTTTCTCTGTCGTTTTCATTGAGTTTATAGAAATCATTAACAAGTGTATCCATATTTGCTTTACAGGATTTTTGAACAAGGTATAAAGCTTCACTTTTATCTAATTTGCCGGAACTGTATGCCTTCATAATACTTTTTAAATTATCCTGACTATTTCCGTCTAAATATTTATCTTCAAGTTCTTCCGCTTCGGAACTTGATAAATCGTAGTCTTTTCTGTTAGTTGATATATCTTCGCCAAGAGTTTCCAATAAATCACTAACGGCACTTTTTTCTTTTGAACCTGCCAGCAAATAAAGCAGTGTATTGCCGGTATCGAATGTGTCATTTAAGTCTGTTATTTCTGATTCAGAAGCTTTTTCATATACAGAAGTCAGTGCATCAGTATATAGTTTTGCATACTGATTATTTAAATTTTTGAGATCAGAGCCTGAACTTGCTTTTGATTCGGTTATGTATTCACTTACAGACATGCCTGAAATATCTTCAAACATTTCTGCAAATTCAAGAGCGTCCTCTGCAGTGTAGTCGTCATCGGAGGATATTGTATCGAGCATGTTAATAATATTAATCTGATTACCTTTTTCTATATTATCTTCCGAGAATAATTTTTTGACTGCGCTTGAATCTTGTTTATAAGCTTTTTTCAATAATTTCATTCTTTCTTCAACAGAAACATCATCATCAGAAATAATATCATTTAACAAACTTTGATATTTTTTTGTATCTGTTTCGTCATTTTTATTAAGTGTATTTAGTTTTTCAAGATATTCTTGCGCCTCATCAGATTCGATATCCGATGACCATTTTTCAGAGGAAGTTGAAGATGATGAAGAAGTGGAGGTGGATTCTCCGAGAATTTCTTTGATATCGGAAGCATAATCGGATAAACCGTTATCTTTTAGCATTGTGTAAAAGTTTGTATCTTTTTCATCATTGAACTTTTCAATAAATTCTTCAAGTTCATCGGGATAATTCTGTGCAACATTTAGGAATGTATCTAAAAATTTTGTATTTGAGTCAGAATCACTTACCAAATTTCCCTGAGCGGATCTTATAATGCCTGCAGATAACATATTAAACAGATTGTCTGCTGCCGTTGCAGAGTCATTTGAAGTACAACCTGTAAGTAATCCGTCAATAACCGCGGAAAGGTTTTCGTCACTGCAATATGTTACGGCATTTTCAACAAAATTAACATTATTGATTGTTGAATTTTGGCATCTGTTAATTAGTGAAGCAACTGTATCAGAAGTATATTGAGTAAAATCAAAATTTGCTAAATACTGATGATTATCCAATTCTCCTTGTGCTGCTACTTTTTCAGGATTCGCAGAATTACCCACGTTTATATAATAAGCTTCAGCAGCTATTGTTCCTTTATCTAAAGTAGCGGTTCCGGGAGTATATTTAGTTGATGAAGAAGAACTGCTTGAATCTGTTGAAGCTGTCGAATCAGTCGAGTCTGAATCGTCATCATCAGAATCAGATAAGCTGTCTTTATAATCATTTACCTTTTCTTCTAACTCTTTGAGTTGGGATTTTGTTAATTTATCAGAATAATCTGATAACATTTTATCTCCGTTTGCAATTTGTTCAACAATACTGTTTATTTGGGATGTGGTATATTTATCCGATAAAGAATTACTGCTTGAAGATGAACTTTTTGAAGAAGAACTTTTGGATGAAGAACTGCTATCGTCATCGTCATCATCATCTTCTTCGTATTTGTCTAAATCTTTTATCCGCATACTCATAGCATCTTTCATCTCATAGCCTTCAAGTTTATCATCACTTAACTTATTTCCAAAAAATGCTTCAAGTTCATCGTAAGATAATTCTCCTGATTCACCATCTTCATCGCTGTCGAGTAAATTAAAGAACAATTCTAAATCATCATCATCAGCTCTGCCGCCGGTTATTTCATCGAAAAATTCATAGAAATCATCTTCTGATATAGTTTTATCGTCATCTTTACTAAAGTCCGCAAAAAGACTTACATCACTATCTCTTTTTCTTGTTTTATCCTCTTCAAATCCGCTAACCATGTCATCGCGCAAATCTCCAATGGAATCTTTAATATCGTCAATATCATATTCGGGATTATTATTTAAAAAATTTGTAACCAGTTTGTTAAATCCGATTTCCATGAATAAAAACTCCTTTATCTTCAAAATTTATATCGGCAAGTTTCTGTTTTATGTTTAATCTTTTTGAATCGTTTGTTACAAAAATTTACACTAAAGTTTTAATTTCAAGTAATAATTAAATATAAAAGTTTTAATGAAATTTGACCGAATTTGTAAAAAAATGTAAATTTTTTTGATGAAATATATTTATAAACTAAAGAATATAAAAATAAAATCCGATAAATAATATGCATGAACAGGCTGTTTTGGCGTGTAAAGGCATAAAGATAGAGAATTATAGGACAAAATGAATATAAAACAGATAGGCAATAATTTGTTATGAGATGTTTTATTATTCATGTAGTCTTGTCATAGTCAGGAGGATTAGTGGCTAAACCAACGGCATCACAAGTTCTACAACTTCATATAAGCAGATTCAAAAATTTTTTGAGTTTTACAAAGGTTTATCTAAAGAAGCATAATCCGATAAAACTCTGCATAGCGCAGTCAAAAGCTTATATACAAGAGTTATTGACTGTAAAGAAAAAACTCAAAAAAATTGAATACCGCATAAATTATGAAAAATATAAACTTAAAAAGACAGAATTAATTCTGGCACAAAATTGTGACCATGTCTTTTTAAAAGGAAGATCACTGAATCAAACAAGGTAAGAAAAATGGGTTTTTTAGTATCATTTAACAGAAAGATGTATTTAACATCTTACATACATAGTTTAGAAACAAGAATAAATGATATTACTGCTGAAAAATTGAGTTTATCAAATTCAGTTGCAGATTTAGCCTCGCAAATAAGTGATATAGGAAATACAGATTCACCCGCAGTTAAAAAACTGGAAGCAAGAAAAAAAGAATTAGAAAATCTTGAAAAACAGATGGATATAAAGTTGCAAAAATACCAGACTCAGCTTCAAGCCGCAAATACGGAAATGCAGTCTGCTGATCAGGCATTACAGTCAAATATAAAGAACTCTTTTTCATATAATTTGGGCGGCTAACGGTTGAGTAAACGGTGTATTTGACAAAAATTATCTTCTATTTACAATAAAGTAATGAAGATAAAAGTATCAGATATAGAAAATTCGGAATCAAAAATTCAGACCATAGTTTTTTCTGAAATAATTCCTGAAATAAATAATGAAATTCCCGTTAATGCAAAATTAACTGTTTCTTTGTTAGGAAGTTTAGTAAAATTGGAGGGCACAATAACTGCTGTCCAAAATTTAACCTGTGATATTTGTTTAAAAGAGTTTACAAAAGATATTAGTTTGAATGTGAAAGAGTTTTATGAAAAGGATTCCTTGAATCCTTTAAACAGCAATGATTTTGAGATAAAAGAGAACTCTTTTTTTGAAGATTTAAACGGCTCTGACGAGATAGATATAACTAATTTTATTTACCAGTGTATAATATTAAGTATGCCAAATAAGATTGTTTGTGATATAAATTGTAATGGAAATGAGAAATTAAATGAGTATATAAAAAAAGATTTTTCAGATCCGAGATTAGAAATATTTAAGAATATAAAAATAGAAAAGGAATAGTGTAATTATGGCAGTACCAAAGAAAAGAACAGGTAAATCAGCACAAGGTCACAGAAGAGCAAATTGGAAAGGTTCCGTACCTGAAACAACAATATGTTCAAATTGCGGTGCTACAGTATTAACGCATACAGTATGTATGGAATGCGGTACCTATAAGGGTCAGCCGGTAAGTAAGAAAACGGTAAAAACAGAAGAAAATAAAGACGCTGAATAATAAAAATAGATGGGGATATAGAATAGGATGACTAGGATAGCTATAGATGCAATGGGAGGAGATAATGCTCCCAGAGCGATAGTTGAGGGGGCAGTATGGGCTTCTATGGAATATAATATACCTATAGAGCTTGTAGGCAAACTGTATGATATAGAAAGAGAACTTGACAGAATTGATCAGGAAGGAATACTTGTTTCAATCGGAGGCGGAATATTTCCTTCCAAAAGCATAAAAGTCAATACAAAAAGTCTTGATATAAAAAAGACCCATGCTTCTGAAATAATAGAAATGGGAGAAGCGCCGGGACAGGCAATCAGAAAAAAGAAAAATTCTTCAATAGTATTATCAGTAAATTCAGTTGTGACGGGAAGTTCGGATGCAGTTGTGGCTGCGGGTTCTACGGGAGCCGCTATGGGCGCAAGTTTGTTCGGACTCGGAAGACTTCCGGGAATTGAAAGACCCGCTATAGCTACGGTAATTCCTACAATGAAAGGTCCTCTTGTTTTAATAGATTCGGGTGCTAATACTGATTGTACTCCTACTATGTTGTATCAATTCGGTCTTATGGGTTCAATATATGCGAAATCGGTACTCGGAATTGAAAATCCGCGCATTGCACTTCTAAATATAGGTGAGGAAGCCGGAAAAGGCGACGAACTGGCAAAAGATACATATAAGCTTTTTGATGAAAATAAAGACAAATTGAATTTTATAGGTAATGCAGAAGGTAAAGAGATATTTCTCGGAAATTGTGATGTAATTGTCTGCGACGGTTTTGTCGGTAATGTTACGTTAAAAACAATAGAAGGTGTGGCAAGAATGTTCTTTTATATGATAAAGAAAGAATTTTGCCATGATAATATTTCAAAAGTTATCGGACTTCTGGTAAGACCTATTTTAAAGAAAATGTATTCTAAAATAAATTATGAAGAATTCGGCGGGGCTTTACTTCTCGGTGTTAAAGGTATTACTGTTATATGTCATGGACGTTCATCCGCCTATGCAATAAAAAATGCAGTAAAAGTAGCGTATAATGCTGTTGAATCCGGTGTTAATAAAACGATTGCATCTTATTACGGGGAGATTTAAAATATGAGTATTCCGATAAAAATAGCGGGGATAGGGTTTCAGGTTCCTGAAACGGTAATAACAAATGATGATTTAACTAAAATACTTGACACCTCGGATGAATGGATAAAAACAAGAACCGGAATAGAAAAGCGGCATGTTCTTTCAGGTAACGAATCAGCGGTTCAAATAGGAATAGAAGCAGCAAGTAAAGCTATTGAAAAGTCAAATATTGATGTAAAGGCTATCGACCTGATAATAGCAGCAGCAAGTGTAGAAACGCATGCCTATCCTTCAACTGCATGCGAAGTTCAAGCTGCAATAGGAGCAGAAAATGCGGCATGTTTTGATATTACTGCGGCTTGCTCCGGATTAATATACGGAATGGGGATTGCAAGAGCTTTTATAAAATCTGAATCAGCAAAAACAGTCCTGGTTGTTGCAACTGATGCTATTTCAAGATGTCTTGACTGGACAGACAGAGCTTCATGTGTTTTGTTTGGTGACGGAGCCGGTGCGATGGTGTTAACAGTTTCCGATGATAATCAAGATGATATAATTGCTATTGATTTAAAGGCTGAAGGTCATCTTGGTAATTTTATAAAAATGCCGATTCCGGGTAAAAATTGCCCTCTTGTTCAGCCTAATGACGAGGAAAAAATGTATGTAAAAATGGACGGCAAAGAGGTATATAAATACGTTGTTACAAAACTTCCGGGATATATAGAAGAATGTGTCCAAAAATCCGGACTAAAAATGTCTGATATAGATTATCTTGTTCCTCATCAGGCTAATATGCGAATTATTGAAGCACTTGAAAAAAGATTAGACTTTGACTCCTCGCACGTAATTTCAAATATTCAGGATTATGCAAACACAAGTGCGGCTTCTATTCCTATAGCAATAGTTGAAGCAGTTCAAAGCGGAAAAATGAAATTACCGTGCAGTGCTATATTAACAGGTTTCGGTGCCGGAATGACAGTCGGTACTACAGTTGTCAGATTAAGAGAGGGTATTGCATAATGAAAAAATATGCCTTAATGTTCCCCGGGCAAGGTGCGCAAAAATCCGGCATGGGAAAAGATTTATATGAAAACTCCATTGCGGCAAAAAGAGTTTTTGATACAGCAGATAGAGTTCTTGGTTATAATATTTCAGACTTATGTTTTAATGGTACAGAGCAAGATTTAATGAAAACAATAAATTCTCAGCCCTGTATATTAACTGTATCTTTAGCGGCTTATGAAGCGCTCAAAGAAAAGTTTAATATTAATCCTGCATTTACGATGGGGCATAGTCTTGGCGAGTATGCGGCTTTATATGCTGCCGGCGCGGTTGATTTAGAAACTGTTCTTAAATTAATACAAAAAAGAGCTTTCTTGATGAATGAGACCGCTGAAAATTCTAACGGTGCAATGGCTGCAGTTTTAGGACTTGATAATGAAACAGTGATAAATATTACGAATCAAATTGAAAATGTATTTGTTGCTAATTTTAATTCCCCGGGGCAAGTAGTAATTACCGGAGATAAATCTTCAATAGACAACAGCCTTGATAAGTTTAAAGCAGCAGGGGCTAAAAGAGTAATTCCTCTTGCTGTATCAGGCGCATTTCATTCTCCGTTAATGAAAAATGCCGGAGTGCAATTTATGGATTTTGTTGCGGATTTTGAATTTAATAATACAGAAATTCCGGTTTTCAGTAATGTTGATGCACAAGCTTCAGTTTCTGCCGCGGATTTCAAGGAAAAACTTCCTAAGCAAATATATTCCTCTGTATTATGGACTCAAACTATCGAAAATGCTTATAAAAACGGAGTTAGTTCATTTATTGAAATCGGACCGGGGAAAATTCTTGCTGGATTGAATAAAAAAATAAACAGTGAACTTGAAACATTAAATATTTTTGATTATGAATCACTTTTAGCAGTCATAGATATTTTAAATTCAAAGGAAGAATGTCTGCGTTGAAAATATTAAACAGAAATAATGAAATCATAAATAAACAGGTAGAAAAATACAGGAGGCTAATGGAATTTCCTGATAATCCGCTTTTAGCAAGAGGCAGAATAAGCACTATCGATGATGTTAATGAAAAAGCAGATAAATTGATACTTGAAAATAAAGACAGTATAAAAGATAAAGTAATTAAAAT
>JAJQFK010000061.1:0-2104 GCA_021201175.1 Candidatus Gastranaerophilales bacterium
ATGTTAAATAACCGCCAAGTAAAGCAATTACAACCATTGAATTTGTTTTTTGACGTTCAGCTTCAAAATAGGTACATATTAATATTATACCTGCTATAATTGCCGTAGTTAAACTGTTAAACATTTTAAACACGGCAGAAGCGTAAAAAACAGTGAGAAATAATACAGAGAATCCGGTACCCATAAGTACTTCCGAATATGCTTTTAATTTTTCAGACTCTTTCATTTGATTTGCACCGCAAATCATTCCCAATCCAAGAATAAAAGCAAAACATATTTTCATAAACGGAGTAAAAATAATATATTTACTAATTATGCTTATAAAAAAGCCAATACCGATTATAAGGACAATGGCGCCTATTTTGTTAAATATATTTCCCAAAAAAGCATTTTCAAAATCAAATTCTTCTTTTTGTTGAAAATTCTGTTCTCTGATTTTGACTCTTTCACTCGGTTGAAAATCCTGTTCTCTAATGATAATTTTTTCTTGTTCTTGCTCTTTTTCTGTTGGAGTATTTATTTGAGTTGCATATTCATAATGAGTATGCGGTTTTTCCGATTTAACTGAATCCGGAATGATTTCATCAAAATCTACCGCATCTTCTTCTTTGTCGGCTAAAACTTCTTTAGAAGTTTGTATTTGAGGTTCCGGCGGGGTATTATCAAAATGAGCGGATTTTAATTTTTCTTCAAGATTTTTTAATTCTGTCTTGATATTTTTGAGCCGCATTCTGTTTTCTTTGTCGATACTTCTTATGCCGGCTTCGATATCTCCTATTTTGTTTTGTATCACAAGCAACCATATAATCAGTACGAAAGCCAAAAGTCCGAACATATACCCTTATCTCCTCTTATATAATTTGTTTAACATATACATATATTTTTTCTTATCTTTCTTTATTTAATTTGTTAAAAACATGGAGAAAATAATTTGAGACATCTTACAAAAATAATCCGAGCGTTTGGTACACAAAATAATCGACAATATTAATAAAACAAATATTATAATTATTGTTTCAATTATAAATAAAAAACATCCGATAATTGCCAATATTGTCTGTATTTTTGTAAAATGCTCAATATTCTGCCATTTTTTGTTTCGCAAAGCCCATTTATTTCCATTAAATCCAAAATATATACGGAAAACAATATTGACAATACAACCAACGATAGGATAAAAAACAAATACCACAATCCAGAGCAAGCTGCTGAATGTAATAAAAGAAAAATTAAATATTCACCAAATCCAAGTTAAGAAAAAAGCTCCCCAGTTAAATTCATTCTCTATTGTTTTAGGAACCTGTGATAATACTCCTTCTCCTGATGAATTTTGCGTTTGTTTTAAGTATCCTTGATACTTATTTTCATTCTTCATTAATTGTTACGTCCAATATTTCTTATTCCTGCCCTTATTTTATCAAGAATCATATAATTTTGTAAATGAAAATTTAAGTGATCCATTAAAGTTTTAAAGTGAAATATTAAGTTTTATAAAATCCATGTTAAAATTTGACAATTTTTCATAGAAGGATTTGTTTAAGTTAATATAGTTGGTAAGAATGGAGAAATTTAATATGTTTGGATTCGGCGGATTTGAAGGATATAGATTTAACGAAATTGAGGAAATTGAAAAACCATTGTTAGAAAACCCGATGGTTACAAGTACGGTGGAGATGTTAGACGGAAAAGAAGTTGTAGTAACACGTCAAGATGAACATATCACAAACATAATGAATGATTATTTAAGACAACAAGGCATACAAGGAAGGGCTCAATTAGAAGCTGAAAATACTCTTAGAAGTCATCCTTTAAGCAAAAATATTGAAAACTCCGGCCTCAAAACTAAAAAGTTTGATTATGAATATATCAAAAATAAAAAGAATGCAGGATTAGGCAGTAAATCTAAAAAGATTGATTATGAATATATCAATAATAAAATGAATGAAGGAGCAGGCCGTAAGCTCGAAGGGTTGGATATTGCTAATAATTCGATAAATGATGCATTATATGGCTCCGCAAAACAAACTACAAAAAACAGTTCAAAAGAAATTGCAGAAGAAGCAGCTAAACGAACCGAGGCTGAAAAAATTGCTCAACAAACAGC
>JAJQFK010000061.1:2204-7798 GCA_021201175.1 Candidatus Gastranaerophilales bacterium
TTGCAGAAGAAGCAGCTAAACGAACCGAGGCTGAAAAAATTGCTCAACAAACAGCTGAAAAAGCACAAAAATATTATACAAGTTTGAGTGATGTAACAACAGGTAAATCAGCAAAAGAAAGTGCAAAATTTTTTGAAGAATCATTCAAAAATAACGTTGATGATGTAATAAATTCAGGAAAATCAAATAACGTCAAAAGCAATTTATTTAAAGAGAAAATAAAACCTTTTATTAAACAAAAAATTGTTCCATTGACAAAAACTAAAGAATTTAAGGTTTTAGCAGCAATAGCCATAGCAGTTGGTATTATAACAGCAAGCGTAAAAATTCATAATTCAAAAAATCAATCAGGTGATACTTTTGTAAGATAAATATATTATATCTATTATAAAAAAGAAACGTAAATATTATAAATAATTTAAGAGTTCAGTTAAATCTTTAATGTCAATTATAATATTTGCGTGTTCTTTTAAAATCGGCTTTGCGCAAAATGCAGCCCTATTGCCGGCGAAATTAAACATACTTAAATCATTAGCTCCGTCACCTACTGCTAAAGTATCTTCTTTGTTGATATTAAATAAATTTTGAAGCCGTTTAAGCATTTTCCCTTTACTGTCGGAGAACATCATTTCACCGCCGAGCATTCCTGTTAATTCCCCGTTTTTAAAATGAAAAATATTAGAGAACTGTGCATCATACCCTAAAACTTTTTGTGCCGGAATCGTAGCTGTTTCGTATCCGCCGGAAAAACAAACAACTTTATATCCTTGTTTTTTTAGTTCTGTAATTGTTTCTTTTGCCCCTTTTGTATATGGAAGATTTTCGCATATTTCTTTAATTTTAGATTCTTTTGCTCCCCTTAACAATGAAACACGCTTTAAAAGACTTTCAAAAAAATCAATTTTACCTTCCATTGCTTCTGTTGTAATTTTTTTCATTAACGGTTCAATACCAAACTCTTTTGCAATAAATTCCAGAGTTTCTCCTTGCATTAGGGTAGAATCAAAATCAAATACTGCTAATTTCATATAAAACTTTCTTTGTTTGTAAAATATCTTATATATAGATTATATAAAAAATTTGAGCAATGACAATACTTTTAACTTGTTAAAAAAATTATGTCTAAAAAAATTGAAAAATTTATGGTCAAAAAGTTGCTTTTTTGTTATCTTATTGGTATAAGTTAAAAGTAATAGATGGTGAATGTTCAGAAAATAAAGGAGAGCTAATGGGATTACCAAATGTAGCATATTTCTCAATGGAAATAGCAATTGATCAATCAATAGCAACATATTCAGGCGGGTTAGGATTTCTTGCAGGTTCGCACATGTTATCGGCAGGATACCTCCAAATGCCGATGGTCGGTGTTACAATGTTGTGGACTTATGGTTATTATAACCAGAGAATAGACCATGAAGGCAATGTTGAAGTCGCTTATATAAGAAAACATTATGACTTTTTAACCGATATTAATGAAACTGTTGATATTGATATATACGGAGAAAAAGTTAAAGTTAAAGCATACAGGCTGGAACCAAACATATTTGATACCTGCCCTGTGTATTATTTAACAACAGATATTGATGAAAACTCAGAATGGGCAAGATCAATTTCTCATAAATTGTATGACGGAAATGAAAAAATAAGAATTTCTCAAGAAACAGTTCTCGGTATTGCCGGTATAAGATTACTTCAAAAAATCGGTTACAATTTTGATTGTGTACACTTGAATGAAGGTCACGCATTGCCGGCTGCATTTGAATTATTAAATCAGTATAACGGTGATTTGGCTAAAGTAAAAGAAAAAGTTGTATTTACAACACATACTCCGGTTGCCGCAGGTAACGAGGTTCACTGGGTAGATAATTTACTTCAAGGCGGCTTCTTTGCCGGACGTCCCCGCGAAGAAGCAGTTCAACTCGGCGGTGAACAATTCTCTCTCACAGTCGCTGCTCTTAGAATGTCAAGACTTGCAAACGCTGTTTCTCAATTACACGGACTTGTTTCAAATAAAATGTGGAGCTGGGTTGAAGGCAGATGCCCTATTAGAGCTATCACAAACGCTGTTAACCTCCATTATTGGCAGGATAACAGAATGAAAACAAATGATTTGAATGCATTGTTAGATGCAAAAAAAGAAATGAAAAAAGAAGTATTTGAATACATTGCAAATACTGTTGGAAAAAGACTTGACCCTAATGTATTAACTATTACCTGGGCAAGAAGATTTGCTGACTACAAGAGAGCATGGTTAATATTTATGGATGAAAACAGAATCCTTAACTTGCTCAATGAAAATAAAGTACAGTTGATTTTTGCAGGTAAATTCCATCCTGATGATGTTACAGGAAAGGAAATGTTTAATAAAATCCTGAGAAATTCATATTCAATGAAAAATGTTGTTGTTTTAACCGGTTATGAATTGGATTTAAGCGGTAAATTAAAAAGAGCTTCCGATATATGGTTAAATACTCCGTTAAGACCGTTTGAGGCGTCCGGAACCTCCGGTATGTCTGCTAATGCGAATGGAGCACTTCATCTTTCTACTTTTGACGGTTGGACTGTTGAAGGTACATTCCCCGGAATTAACGGCTATACTATTGAATATCCGGGACTTGATGATAACATTCCTTGGGAAGAAAGACACAAAAAAGATTATGAATGTATGATGGATATTATTGAAAATCAAATAATTCCTACATACTATAATGATAAAATCAAATGGGCTACAATGATGCGTCAAGCTATCAGAACTGCTGATGCTTACTTTAATTCTGACAGAATGGTTATTGAATACTATAACAGATTGTATAAACCCATTGCGCATGGTCAAGATGAAGGCGGGGTATCCGGTTCAGAATATCAACAGGCTACTACACCTGCTTCAGATGCGTGGACTTTTTCTAATATAAAATAATGTTGTAAAAACAGATAAAAAGAGTGAAACGTAAAGTTTCACTCTTTTTTTTGGCTAAATATAATCTACTTTGAGCAGCAGTGTTATTGCGAGCTTTTTAAGTAATTTGAATCAACAATTTATGTTCAAGCCAAACTACTGTAAAACACCGCGGCAATCTCTTACTATATTTTGTCCGTTTTCCCCAGATTGCTTTCGCTAACATTGAGTATTCACTACGTTATAGGCACGTAGAATATTTATACTCAACTTATCAGTTCTGCATAACCGGATTTATTGTGTGAATGCTTTAATTATTAACCAATGTTAATATATATTAAGTATATATGTTATATATAAAAATAAATGGGAATAAATATAATATAGTCAATTTTCTTTATTACTTATTTTCCTTCACTCCTTTTCTCCATAACAAGACTGTGGTCGCGATGCGACCATTTTTTTTTAGTTATATTTCACAAAAGAGCCAAGAATTTTCAGAAAATCTACATACTGTTTAAGTTCTTTTAGTGCTGTTTGAATTCCTGTATCCTGAGAATATCCGTCCAATTCCATAAAAAACAAATATTCTCCAAAAACCTTTCTTGAAGGTCGTGAATCTATGTATGTAAGATTAATTCCATGATTAGAAAGAATTTTTAATACATCGCATAATGCACCGGCATGATTTTTAGTTGATAACATTATGGCAGTTTTTTCACATTGATTTTTATTAAAGCAATTTCTTCCGAGAAGATAAAATCTTGTTTGATTATCATTTTCATCATTTATTGAAGCTTCAAGTATATTAAGATTAAACAATTTTGCACAGGATTCATTAGCAATTGCAGCAAGCGTTTCATCTTTAACTTCCGAGATTTTTTTCGCCGCATATCCGGTAGAAGAAACTTCTTTAAGCTCTATATCTCCAAATGTTTTGTAAATATAACGTGAACACTGGGCAAGTGCTTGCGGGTGAGAAATTATTTTTTTTATTTTTAATTTATCATTTCCGCTGCAAAGCAGCATGTGATTTATGGGGATTGAAGTTTCAGCAATTATTTGAATAGACGTATCATTTAATCTTACAAGATTATCAATGGTTTCACGAACAATACCTTCAATAGAATTTTCTATAGGCAAAACACATACGGAAGAATTATCGCTTTTAATACCTTCAAAAGCAGATTTAATACTTTTAACCGGCATTCTGTTAACTGATTTAATATTACATATATCAATTAATTTTAACATTGCGTTATAAGTATTAGAACCATCCGGACCCAAATAATAGATATTTTGAGCATTTATTTTATCCATTTGCTAAACCTTCATTTATTATATAAAATTATTTTACACAAAAATTAAAGAGGATTAAAGAATGGAAGAAATAAAATTTGGTACAGACGGCTGGCGTGCAGTGCTAAATCAAGGTTTTACTTATAAAAATGCCGATAAAGTAATTAATGCGATTGCAATATATATTAATAAATATTCAGGATATAAAAAACCGGTAATAATAGGTTTTGATCCGAGAAATGAAGCTGATAATTATGCAGAATATATTGCAGAAAAGCTTGCAAAATTTGGATTTAACATAAAAATAAGCGACAAAATTGTTGCCACGCCTACACTTGCTTATTCAGCATTAAATCAATCTTCTTATGCGATTATGCTTACAGCCTCGCATAATCCTCCGGAATACTTAGGAATAAAATTCATTCCTCCGTACGGAGGTCCGGCAGAAGATTATATGGTCGAAGAAATTATGGAGAATCTTGAAAATAAATTTCAACCGAATTGTGAGTCCAAAACCCCCGAAAAAGTTTCTTTTGAAGATGACTATATAAAACATCTGGAAAGCATTATAGATTTTGAAAAGATTCAAAAAAGCGGACTAAAAATAAATTATGACGGTCATCATGGTGCTGCTGCCGGAATATTTAAAAGGATTCTGGATAAACATAATATTGCCGCAAATTATCAAAATATGGAACGAGATATAAATTTTAACGGGCGATTACCCGATCCTAAGGAAAAATATCTGCCGGAGTTAAAAGAAAAATGTAAAAATACAGGACTCATAGGATTTAGTAATGACGGTGACGGCGACAGATTCGGTGTTTTCGATGAAAAAGGTATTTTTATAAGTGCAAATGACATTATTGCCATGCTGCTAAATCATCTTGTAAAGAATAAAAACTATACGGGAAAATTGGCAAAAACAGCAGGTTCCAGTGCCATGCTTGATATTTATGCAAAGAAAAATAATATTGAAGTTATAGAAACTCCGGTCGGGTTTAAATGGCTCGGCGCTGCAATGCGCAATGATGATATAATAATAGCCGGTGAAGAATCCGGAGGATTAAGCATTAAAGGACACATTCCGGAAAAAGACGGTATTTTGGCTATATTATTAATCATGGAAATGATTTCTTTTGAGAATAAAAAATTATTTCAGCTTCATAATGAATTTCTGCAAAATTTTGACAGGGATTTTTTGAACAATAGAATTGATTTAAAATTAGATTCTAAATCGGAGCAGGAAAAAATTATTGAAAAATTTATGAAATATAAAAAAATAGGGGATTTAACTATTACAAAAACTTCTCAAATAGATGGATATAAAATGTATTTAGATGACGGAAGCTGGATTTTAATAAGAAAAAGCGGTACGGAACCGCTTTTAAGAATATAT
>JAJQFK010000061.1:7808-8561 GCA_021201175.1 Candidatus Gastranaerophilales bacterium
GAAGATAAAATCCAGTCCTTAGAAACAATAATTAAAAAATTGTGTTAAATATAAATAATTCATTGTAGGTTAAATCATTATAATTTTTTTTAAAAAAGATATCTTCATTTATGTCTTTATCAAAATATTTATGCAATGCCGCAGTGTATTCATCATATTTATTTGCCTGTTGTTTTTCTAAATCATCAATAGAACATGCGAATCCGGTATAACAAGAGGCAAAAGCATTTACAGGAGCAGCAAAAATCAACACTCCCATTATTATATATTTTAATAAATTTTTCATTTTTAACTCCTTCAAGAATAATAATCAGCCGGCTATTTATATTGTGAAGGATAATGTAAAGTTTTTCATTACGCTTTATAATTAAATATTTAATTGTCATAAAGTTTAATGTAAAATAGAATCACAATGAAGGTAAATGTTTATTAACGAAATCAGAAATAATAGCAAAAAAAAATTTTCCGGAGCATTTTAAGAGTTATGAATTTCCTGTTAGAAAAAGAAATAAAACAAAATAAAAGAATTACGAAACCTGATTTTTCAACCCGTTCAGGGCGTGAGTTTCTGGCATTTTATCTTGATACAAAATTTAAACAAATTATTGAGTATGATAAGCAAAGTAAAACTCCGGTATTTAAAAAAATCAAGCCGGATTTTATGGAACGCTTTACAAAACGGCATGTACTTCATCCGGAAAAACATTTTTTAATAGGTATAACCGGTGAATCAGCAAGCGGTAAAACAACAAT
>JAJQFK010000263.1:0-4404 GCA_021201175.1 Candidatus Gastranaerophilales bacterium
GTTCAATATCTTGAAAGGATAAATCAGCATCACTTTTTGATTTTTTAATTTTATTTACATGAGGATTTATAAGAAACAATAAACTTGAATCAATAAAATTAACTTGAGTTTCTTCGGTTTCAAGAAACGGTTTGGGACGAGAAATAGTTTTTTTAACTCTTAGTTTTTTATTTCGCTGTTTCTTTTCTTCTTCTTCTTCCATTTCAACAAGTTTTTGAAACAAACTGTTTAGCCCCAAATCAATACAAAACCCTATAATTAAGGAAATACCGCTGATTATTGCCAGTGAGAAATCTGCTGATAATCCTTCCGCTCTATAGAATAAAGAAATGATTTGATACGGGATGGAAAAAAGCCAGTTAAATAAATATAACCAGTCAATTTCAAAACAGTTCAAAAACCAGAATAAAAGTGCGATAACACCATATCCGTAAAAAATTACACGCAAAAACCTACAGCAAGTCATAACCTGCTGAATTAAATTCATTTTTTCCAGAGTATTTTGTTTTCCGTATATCATTTACCTATAATATTATATTATCAATTAACCTCGTTTTTCCTGATTTTACTGCAATAGCAACAAGCGTATTACTTTTTGCCGCAATAACTTTTTCAAATGAATCAAAATCTCTAAATTCTAGATACTCAAGTTCAATATTTTGATTCAAAATTGTAAATGCTGAATCTGTCAGAATTTTTGTATCGGTAATTCCTTGATTATATAATTCTCTTATTTTAAACAGAGTTTGCGAAACAGATAAAGCATTTTGACGTTCTTGTTCTGACAAATAAGTATTTCGTGAACTTAAAGCAAGCCCGTCATCCTCTCTTACAATCGGACAGGGTTGTATTTTTATATCCAAATTGAAATCTTTAACCATTTTTTTTATGATATACAGCTGCTGTGCATCTTTTTGACCGAAAAATGCATAGTCAGGACTTACAATATTGAATAATTTCAAAACGACAGTTGCTGCCCCGTCAAAATGCCCCGGACGGGATTTCCCGCACATGCAGTCAATCAGGTTGTATGGCGGACACACAAACGTTAAAGCGGTATTAGATAACATATTACCGGCGCCATACATTTCTTCAACAGATGGAGCAAAAATAATATCAACCCCTAACTCCTCACAAAGCTGTGTATCTTTCTGTAATGTCCTCGGATATTTGTCATAGTCCTCATTAGGCGAAAATTGAACAGGATTAACAAAAATACTTACCACTGTTCTATCGCAAGTTTCTTTTGCTTTCTTTATCAAAGAAGCATGCCCTTTATGCAATGCTCCCATTGTCGGAACAAGCCCGACTGTATAATTATCCTTTTTCCAGTTTTTAACAGTTTTTTTAACTTCTTCAATTTTATTTAGTACTGATATATTCAAACTTTTCCCGCTCCTCTTCTTTTATATTGAAAACATTTTCAGGGAAAGGAAATTGACCGTTTTTAACATCGGCGTTAAATTGATTAATTGCAGTTTTCATAATTTGCTGCAAATTAACATACTGCTTAACAAATTTAGGAGTATTTCCGTAATATTTACCAAGAATATCATCAATTACAAGAACTTGCCCCGAGCAATACTTGCCGGCACCTATACCGATTGTCGGAACAGATAAATTATCAGTTATATATTTTGCGGCTTCTTCCGGAACCATTTCAAGAACAATAGAAAAGACCCCGCATTCTTCTAACCTTTTTGCTGATTCCAATAATTTTACGGCATTTTCATAAGATTTTCCCTGTATAAAATAACCGCCGATTGTTTTTATATATTGCGGTGTAAACCCTAAATGTCCGACAACATTAATCCCGGAAGCGGTTAAATGACTGACTTCTTCAAGAATAAATTCCGAAGCCCCTTCAAGTTTTACGGCTCCGGCTCCGGACTGTATAAGTTTTCCCGCGTTGCGTATTGTTTCTTCTTTTGAAATATGATATGAAAGAAACGGCATATCGGCAATCACTAAGGCTCTTTTTACTCCTTTTGATACTGCCTTTGTAAATAATATCATATCTTCAATTGTTACATTAAGAGTATTTTCATATCCGAGAACGGTCATGCCGGCTGAATCACCTATAAGAACTGAATCTATACCGCATTCATCTATATATCGTGCTGTTGAGTAATCATACGCTGTAAGCATTGAAATTTTTTCATTGTTCTCTTTTAATTTTTGAAAAGTTTTTACGGTAACAGGCTTTATATCTTGATTATACATTAGTGTTTATCCTTTTCTTTTTTTCTGTACCAGTAATATATAGTTCTTGCAAGACGTCCGGGTGAGTGACGAACGAAAGAGGAGTGCCCGTCCTCGAATCTTTTATCTTCAATCAGATTCTTTTGGACAATTTCTATTCCAAGTTTTTGAATTTCTTCTCTGTCAACGATAACGGGAACAGAACCGGCATCTTTATATGGAGCCAGCAGGTTTTTAGGCAAATCATTATTAACAAGTACAGCATCAATAATTTTATCGTATTTTGCATGATTTATAAGAGTCTTAATATGGTCAGAAACTTTAAAACCGTCAGTTTCTCCGGGTTGTGTCATAATATTGCAAACATATATCTTTTTAGCTTTTGAATCATTTACGGCTTTTGATATTTCATTAATAAGAAGATTCGGAACTACACTTGTATATAAACTGCCCGGACCTAAAATTATAAGTTCAGCCTCATGTATGGCTGTAATAACATCTTCCAACGGTTTACAATTATCGGGTTCCGTAAAAAGTCTTTTAATTTTTTTCCCCGATTCCGGAATATTAGATTCTCCCTTTATAATCGAACCGTCATCCATTTCGGCAATAAGCCGCATATCGTCAAGAGTAGAAGGTAAAACCCTTCCTCTTATAGATAATACCTTTGAGGATTCCTTAACAGCCCTTACCATATCTCCCGTAATAGCGCACATAGCAGTTAGAAATAAATTACCAAAACTGTGTCCGCATAATCCCGTACACTCTTTAAAACGATATTGAAATAATTTTGTTACTAAATCTTCGTCATCAGCCAGCGCGGCAATGCAACTTCTTATGTCGCCCGGAGGTAAAACCCCGAGTTCTTCTCTTAATTTACCGGAACTTCCGCCGTCATCACCGACTGTAACAACTGCGGTAATGTTGTTAGTAATCTTTTTAATACCTTTAAGCATTGTAGATAATCCGGTACCGCCGCCTATTGCAACTATTTTAGGACCGCGGTTTAGTTTTCTCCTTCTGTATAAATCCTCCAATAAAGCATGCCTGTTTCTTTCCGTGTGTATGTCGAGAATTGAATAATTCGCTTTAAGCCAGCCGGTACAAAAACAAATTGTACCGATAAAAACAAGCGCCCAACCTATAATCTCGGAAGGAAGCATTTGCGTGATTCTCATGACCATTCTTATTAAAGAATATAAAGGTTTTAAATTGTAAATTATACAAAATCCGACAGCAGCAAGAACAGCCCCCGTAATAAGAAGCAGAAACCATCTTTTTACTTCTAATCCCGGCAATAGCCAACCTGCATCTTTTGGTATATGAATAAAAAATTTATTGATTTTCAACTATTAACTCCTTATACCCAGCCCGAAACCTCTGCTTTATTATAATTTGCAGGTGTAGGAAGAATAATTTCTTTTGCCTTCTTTAACAATTGAACGGCATTGGGATTTTTTGTATCAAAGTGCAAGGTATCGCATTTAACAGGCATGAAAATACCGTTTCCGAGTTTTATTTGGGAAGAAAACATTATAGTTCTGACCCTGTTTAAAGCATCTTCTTCATTAATATATTTGTCGGATTCCCAGTTAAATGAAAAATCCTGATTATAATATTTGTCCGCAAACACTTCTCTGTTAACAACAATACCGGTTTCAGCGGAAACTTTATCAAGTATATCATTATCCATACAAGTATAATTCATCCACTTATCAAATTTTTTAATAGCACTGACAATCGCAAGTGCTGTATCAAAATCTTCGCTTGCCGCTTTATATAGAGCGCCATGGGGACGAACATGGTCTATAACCATTCCGTAAGATTTAGCAAAGGAAGCAAGCGCCCCTATTTGATACAAAACTATTGCTTCTATTTCATCAGAACCAAGACTCATATTCCTGTAGCCGAGTCCTGAAATATCGTTAAAGCCTATATGTGCACCGATAGTAAGATTTTTTTCTTTACATTTTAAAAGAAATTCTTTTATCATTAAAGGATCACCCGCATGGAATCCGCATGAAATATTAACGGAACTGACATAATCCAAAAGCTGTGATTCCCGTTCATTTTTATAGACCCCGAATCCTTGTGCTGCATCTATATTAAAATCTATATGTTTAGCCGGCATAAATATCCCTTCTGTTATTATTTTTTAAATTATTTTAATTTAATCAAGTATTATCCGAATATCTTATTGTG